>JAFGTO010000312.1 GCA_016934095.1 Candidatus Glassiibacteriota bacterium | reverse complement strand
GCCGCCATGCCATTGGCTTTGCGGGTTGATATACCTCCAACTTGGGAGACAAACAGCTTTCAGGACGCACACCCGGATAATTCATAAAGACATTTGTCTTATGCATTTTAAAACGCCGGTGGGCGCGGGCTGGCATCCTTTTTGCACTCCTCCCGCCGGTCGGTTTATCTGAATACCAGTGCCAAAGCAAAAAGGCTGCCAGCCCGCGCCTGACAGAGCACAGGGCTCACTCGTTGCTTAAATTTATGAATGATCCGGGCTAACAAGATAGGGATTCACAATATTAAGTTATTGCGCATTCTGCTATACAGGCAGTTCTCTTCTACTTTTTCAGTCGATCACAAGTAGCAAAAATCTCTTCAGGGCCGCAACTCGCCCTGGTTCTCAGAGTTATTTTAGACACTGTGTATAAGTGTTTTTCACTCGCTCATTCGCTGCCCGCCTGCGCTCGCCTCTAAAGGCTCGCGAAAACATGACCGCGATCTGATACTTCTCCATAAGACGGTGGCATACGAGTCTGTTTGACGCTCCCTCGCTGCGGCTTCTGTTTTCGCAGCCTGCGGCTGCGCCCGGGCCGCAGGATTACACACCCCGTCCGCTACGCGGACACCCCTCTCCAGAGGGGATTATTTTCGTCCGCGAACCTGACGTTCGACGCACAGCGCGGAATAACTTTGTTGCGAGTCCGCTATCGGCAGTCCGCGGGCGGGCAGCAAGGCAACCCGGCCACGGGTGAGACTGCGACATTGTATTCTACCGTAGGGGCGTGGCATGCCACACGCCCGTTGTCGGGGTAGCGTGGCCTTTGTGCCTGTAATTCTGTGCCTCAAATCACACCCTTCCCAGCCACTCCACGAACCTGGCCTCATCGATCACCTCGACCCCCAGCTTGCGGGCTTTTTCCAGCTTGGAGCCGGGCTCGTCCCCGGCCAGCACGTAGTCTGTCTTGCTGCTCACCGAGCCGACCACCTTGCCGCCCGCGACCCTGATCCTCTCGCCGGCCTCGCTGCGGGTGAACTGCCCAAGGCCGCCGGTGAGCACGAACGTCTTACCGTAGAACGGGTTATTGGCGGAGACTCCGGACGCAGGCCCGGCAGTCTCATCTTTCAGCCTTACCCCGGCGGCCTTGAGCCGCCCGATCAGCTCCAGGTTCCTGGGCTCCGAGAAAAACCGGGCCAGGGACCCGGCCACCACCGGGCCGATCCCCTCGATCGACTCGAGCTCCTCCGCGCCCGCTCCGTAGAGCTCCTCGACCCCGTGGTAGTGCTCGATCAGCAGCCGGGCCACGGTGATCCCCACGTGCCTGATCCCCAAGGCGAAAAGCAGGCGGGCCGCGCCCTGTTGCTTGGACTTTTCCAGTGCTTCCAGCAGGTTTTCCGCGCTTTTTTCCGCCATGCGCTCCAGGCCTGCGAGCTGCTCGCGGGTCAAGCCGTACAGGTCGGCCACGTCATGCACCAGCCCTGTGTCCACCAGTTGTTCGACCAGGGCCGGGCCGGCGCCCTCGACATCCATGGCGCCGCGCGAGCAGAAATGAAGGATACGCTCCCTGGTCTGGGCCGGGCAGAGGATGTTGGTGCAGCGCCGCACCACCTCGCCCGGCTCGCGCAGCGCAGGCGAGCCGCAGGCCGGGCAGGTCTCCGCCATGCGAAAGGGCTCGGTGCCCGGCTCACGTGCATTCAAGTCGACCTCTTCCACCTTGGGGATGATGTCCCCGCCCTTTTCGATCCAGACCCAGTCGCCGGCCCGGATGTCCTTGCGGGCGATCTCATCCTCGTTGTGCAGGGTGGCGTTGCTGACAGTGGTGCCGGCCAGGAACACCGGCTCGAGCCTGGCCGTAGGGGTCAGCGCCCCGGTCCTGCCCACCTGCAGGTCGATTCCCAGCAGGCGGGTGCGCGCCCTTTCGGCGGCGAACTTGAAAGCGATGGCCCAGCGGGGGTACTTGGCGGTGAACCCCAGGCGCTCGCGGGCGGCCAGGTCATCCAGCTTGACCACCACCCCATCGATGTCATAGGGCAGGCTCCGGCGCTTTCCGGCCCAGTGTGCGCAGTAGGCGATAACCTCCCCGATCCCCTGGCAGGCCCTCCAGTGGGGGTTGACCGGCAGCCTGGCCGCTTTGAGGAACTCCAGGACCTCGCTGTGGCGCGCCAGGGGCACGCCTTTGGCAGTGTCCCCCGGGCTCCAGATAAGCTGGTAGACAAAAAGGTTCAGCGGCCGGGTGGCGGTAACCGAGGGGTCGAGCAGGCGCAGGCTGCCGGCGGCTGCATTGCGGGGGTTGGCGAAAAGCGGCTCGCCTCCGGACTCGCGCTGGCGGTTGGCCTGGTCCAGACCCCGGCGGGTTATGTAGACCTCGCCGCGCACCTCGAGGACTTCCGGCAGCGGCGGCTCGAGGCTTTCCTTTTCGAGTCTCAGGGGCAGGCTGCGCACCGTGCGCAGGTTGGCGGTCACCTCCTCCCCGCTGCGGCCATCCCCGCGGGTGGCCCCCCGGACAAAGATACCATTCTCATAGCGCAGGCTCACTCCCAGGCCATCCAGCTTGAGCTCGGCCACGTAGACTGCCTGGCTTTCCTCCAGGTCCAGGCCGCGCCGCACTCTCTCATCGAACTTTACCAGCTCTTCTTCACTGTAGGTGTTGTCCAGGCTGAGCATGGGCACAGAGTGGGCCACCTGCTCGAACTCCTCCAGCGGTGCGCCGCCCACCCGCCGGGTGGGGCTATCCGGGGTGCGCAGGCCGGGGTGGGCCTGCTCGAGGTCCCTCAGCTCGCGGTAGAGGCGGTCGTATTCCCGGTCATCGACCAGGGGAGAGTCCAGCACGTAATAGTGGTAGTCGTAGCGGGAGATCAGCTCCCTGAGCTCGGCCGCCCGCTCTGCAGGGCCGCCCATGGCGTGCCTCCTGTATTTCCAGCCCGGTACTTGGTCCGCCGCCCGGAAAAGACCGGTGGCTTTTGCTGCCCGGACCTGTAGCAAGTAAAGAATAAGCTAGCTGATCGCAGGCTGTCAACCTCAAAGGCACCGGCCCGTTCATACCGATTTTACAACAGAGGTATGATAATTTATAGATTTTTTCCGGGGGAGGGCGGAGAACCTTTTGAAAAAGGTTCTCCGCCCTCCCCCGAAAAAATCAATTCGGAAAATTATTTTGACGACCACTATAAGTGTTATCCGGCGACCGGGTCTCAGGACAAGGGCTTGAAAACGCAGGCTATCGGCGGAAGGCTCTCCCGCGCGCGGAGAGCCGCAGGCATAGACCTGCGGCCCGGCAGACCCATCGTTAGCGGCCCGGGCCGGGGTAGATCAATAACGCTCCAGCTTGTGAAACTCGGCGTTTTCCAGCCAGGCATCCGGCCGGGAGACGAACTCGATGATATTTTCCAGGATCCAGTAGTGTTTCCGCTCCTCATCGGCCAGTTTCAGCAGCACTTCTTTATGCGCAGGGTCGTCGACCTCAGAGCTTTTTTCCTGGTAAAAATCCTCGCTTTTTTTCTCGAG
>JAFGTO010000311.1 GCA_016934095.1 Candidatus Glassiibacteriota bacterium | reverse complement strand
GTTTTTTCGGACAGCAGGATGGCGCTGATAATCCCTATGGCCAGGGGCAGCCAGATATTGGTCAAGAGACTCAGCGCCCCGCAGATGAAAGTTATCAGCACTGCCACGGCGCTGGTCCAGCCATGATGGCCTTCCTTGATCCGCGCCAGGTACTCGATACCGGCGAAAGCGGCTATCGAGAGCAGGCCGATGGGCAGGGCGAAAGCGACCTCGATGTTGGAGAGCCAGGCACAGCCGAAACCATACAAGCTGATCAGCGAGTGGGTACGCACCCCGGCACTTACCTGTCTCTGACGGTATTTTCCCGAGGCCTCCCGCTCCAGGCCGAGCAGGAAGCCGAGCCCCAGGGCGATCAGGAACCGCAGCTCAAATGTCAGCTCCAAATGTCCTATCATGTTTTCATTGCCCCTTTATTCGGGCACCTGCGCCCATTGTTGTCAGCGAGTCCGGGAAGGTCAATAATTCCATGTGAAAAAATTCCCCTTCTGTCAGGTTATTCTCTCCAGCTCGTTTTGTCAACCGGAACTAACAATTTTCTAACAGACCCCGCTGCATTTCTGGCGTCTTTATCACTTCTTCAGCTCAAGGCAGACTGACAGTCCGGGCCCGTAATCCTGAAAAGATCCCTGCCAGGCGCTTATCGGGCGGCGGGAACGCCCGGACTTGTCGCGACCCGATCTTTAATCGTTTCTTAATCGCGAAACCAGGAGACCTCGGATTCGCCGTGGCAGGTCTCGAGGATTCCCTCGATCTTTTTCAGGAGCTCCGGATGCCCGGCGGCGAGGTTGACAGTCTCCCCCGGATCGCTCCCGAGGTCATACAGCTCCAGAGGCTGTTCCGGCCCGAGACGCAGTGCTTTCCAGCGGCCCATACGCAAGGCCTGCTGGAAACCCCTTTCGTAGAACTCCCAGTAGAGGTGCTCGTGGTCCCGCTGCGGCTTGCCTAGCAGGGCGGGCAGCATGGAGATCCCATCCAGGTTGTCGGGAATGGCCGCGCCCGCGATTTCTGCGGCGGTGGGCAAAAAGTCCCAGAATGCCCAGACCTGGCCGCTGGTACGCCCGGCCGGGACCTTTCCCGGCCAGCGCACGATCATCGGGACCCGGATGCCCCCCTCGTAAAGGTCTCGCTTGATACCCCTGAACGGGCCGGAGCTTTTAAAAAACCAGGGGTTGTGGTTGTCCTCTACATTGGTGCCGTCCTCGAAAAAACCCAGTCCGGTGCCGCCCTCGGAGTGGGGCCCGTTGTCGCTGGTAAAAAACACCACGGTATTCTCATCCAGGCCCAGTTCCTCGAGCAGGCTCAGCAGCCGGCCCACGTCGCGGTCCATCCTAGCGACCATGGCCGCAAAATTTTTCTCCATCTGCGGCCAGTCCTCATTACTGTAAGGCTCGTCGCCCGGCACCTCCATCCCGTTGCCGGTCTCCCAGCCCAGCTCATTGTTGGCATGGGGAATGGTGTAGGCCAGGTAGAGGAAAAACGGGTTGTCTTGGTTGCTGCGGATAAACTTCAGGGCTTCCTCGGTGAACAGGTCGTGCGAGTAGACACTCCCGTTGAGCGGGTATTTCTCCTGGTTCTTCCACAAAAAGTCGGGATGGTAATTATGGGCATCTCCCCGGTTCAGGTAGCCGATCCAGTAATCGAAACCCTTGAGGTTGGGGACTCCGGAAGTCCCGGGTTCCGCCTGGCCCCATTTGCCGATCGCCCCGGTGGTGTAGCCCGCCTGCTTGACTGCTTCCGAGACAGTCAGGTCTTCGGCCCGCAGGGGCACCAGCTTGTTGCCGCGGATCCTTGCATGCCCGGTGTGCTTGCCGGTCAGCAGGCAGCAGCGCGAGGGCCCGCACACCGTGCTGCCCGCGTAGCAGTCGGTGAAGCGGGTGCCCTCCGCGGCCATCCTGTCGATCGCCGGTGTGCGGATGAGCTCCTGCCCGTAGCAGCCGAGATCGCCATAGCCCAGGTCATCGGCCATGATATAAATGATATTGGGCTTGCCTCGAGTGCTTGGGGCCTTGCTGCAGGCAAGCTCCGGGGAGCAGACAGCGCCTGCAGCTACCAGGCCCGCAGCATCCGCTGCGGCGCGCCTCAGGAAATTTCTTCTGTTCATCCCGGTCATCGCAGTCCCCTATTTAAATTAATACATATTTATTTTTGTACTATGATTGCTGCGGGACAATCACTTCCGGACAAGCGCTGTAAGGACTCCCCACCTCACCTCCATGAGCTTGGCGGCGGGCATCCGGAGGTCGCCCGGGCCGGCAGGGACTCCCTTTGAAGGCAGCCCGCACTATCAGCAGGAGCTCAGCTATCCGCTTATCTCTTCTACCAGGATATGGTACCCATGTCCTTGAACAGCCGGACAGCATTGCCGTAGTAGACCTTGCGCAGCACCTCATCCGGCAGGTTCAGCCCGTAGTTCATCCACCAGGCCGCATCCGGCACCCGGAAAAACTCATCCTCGGTCTCCAGCAGGCGGAACCAGCCCCGGTACATTTCCTCATCCGGCCCCAGGTCCGTGCCGAAAAGGATACGGTCCTGGTAGCGGATAAAGAACCTGCGTGCGGTGAACGGCTGTCTCCCCAGGTCCCAGGCCCGGGCGGAAATATCTATATTAAAATTTGGATACTGTTCCAGCAGGCGGCCCAGCTCGTTCAGGTCGTGGGAGAGGTTCCCCACGTGGCAGCCGATGAAAATGGTGTTCGGGTGCTTCTGCACGGCCCGGTTGCGCGTGTTCAAGACCTCCGCCCGGGGCATCACTCCCTTGCCGATTCGCTCGTAGACGTTCCAGGGTGCGCCGCTGACACCCAGCTCGCTGGTGGCGGTCAGCGGGTAATAGCAGTCCTCCATGTCCGCGGTGTGGATCGAGATCGGCATCCCCAGCCTGCCGGCGGTCTCCAGGGCCAGGTCCCAGCGCGGATCATCGATATTAAGCCCCTTCCTGCCTTTTTTGCGGTCTCCGCCGAAACCCCAGCCCATGTCCTTGTACTCGCCGATCCCCCGGGCGCCGAGCCTGTAAGCCTCTTCCACCGAGCGCGCCGCCCTCTCCGGGTAGTCCGGCTCATCGATCCCGCGGTCGTCGATCTTGGCCCAGATCTGGAAATGGTTGGGGTATTTCCCCAGGTAGTCCTCGATGATCTCCCCCAGTGTCCCCTCGCCATAGGCCCCGGTGAGGATCACCACCTTGCGCACGTTGCAGGCTTTCATCATCCGCACCCAGCGGTGGATCTCCTCGCCCCTCAGGTAAGTATGCGAGTGGGAGTCGATCACCGGGTACCTGGCCCGCACTATGGGATGCTCTGGCACCTGCAGCCTCGACTCGGGTTGGAAGTTCTTCAGTTTCAGGGTGTCGAAAACGCCCAGGCTTTCCCTGGGAAGCGCCGCGGCCGTGGAGCAGAGGGCCAGAATAAAAGCCGCGCAGAGGATTTGCACTCTCACCATGAGCTCCTTTCATCAACGGGTTGTAGAAAGATAATCGTAAGATGACGCAAACCTGACGTTTTAAGCACAACGAGGAATGCCTTTTTGCAGCAGACCCTAAATTGATAGTCCGCGAGCTGGCAAAGAAGCTGGAGGATTACACACCCCGCCTGCCTGCAGCAGGCACCCCTCTTTAAGAGGGGATTTTTTCATCCGCACCCGGGCTGTGAAACAACCCGTCCACGGGCACGGCAAACCTGACGTTGTTGCGCAAAATACGGCGCAAGTCTTCGGCTGACGTACAACGCGAGCCTGGTTGAGAACTATGCCATGTGTTCTTTGTCCGCGCACTGAGCAGAGAAAAAGCCCACCAAAGGTCACGGCACGCCAATGCTCCTGCATCTCGGGCAGCGGGGAAGTCCGGCCACAGTTGAGACATCGTATTCCGCTGTAGGGGCGTGGCATGCCACGCCCGGGGTGGAGTGGCGGGGCCTCTGTGCCTGTCTTTCTATACCCTGCCCCTTTGTGCCTGTTACCACAGCCCGCACGACACCCCTCGAAAGGGGAGTTTCAGTTAAATGAAATGAAAAACCCACTCCTGCCGATGCGGCTTACTCGACCGCTATCCTGTGCCGGCCGGTCCCCGCCGGCACCGCGATTTCCTGGACTCCGCGCTGAGCGACCTTGCCCGCCGGCTTGCCATCCACCAGGACCCGGCGCCCGGCCAGCGACTCGCGCGCCCAGTCGGCCAGGTCGAGCTTCCAGGAGGATTTGCGCCCGCTGAAAAACCTGCAGTAATGGGGGTCGTACTCCACCCACACCTCGGGCAAGGAACCCGGCCTGCTTTCCAGGTCCGCATGCAGGTAGCCGATATATTCATCCAGGCCCATGTACACCGCGCCCGGCCCGCGGTCAAACGTCTTGAGAAACTCCCCGGGGTGCTCGGCAATCCCCTTGTCATGAGCATCCGGCAGCGCGGGGATGGTAGCCGGGGCCTCGGGCGTGCCCTCGAACAGCCAGCCCCTGACCGCCAGGTCCCGCCCCAGGTAGCCGCCGAACCAGCAGAACCAGCCGAAACCCTCCCTGGCAGCCAGGATCCAGGTGTGGTTGGGGTAGGAGAGCGAGACCCCTCCGCCGCCGGAGACGAATGACAGCGGCACTACGCCGAACAGGTTCTCCAGCCATTTCTTGCCGGTCCTGATGTGGAAAAGCTGCTGGCCGGCCGGGATGTCCTTGAACCCCCGGCGGGTGTCGCCGAACTCGCGGTACCAGCCGACATGCGCTTTCTCGCCGTGCAGCGAGGCACCCCACCAGGGACCGGGGGGCGAATCCAGGTCGGGCTGCATGTGGGTCCAGCCGTGCGACTGCAGCTCGAACACTCCCTCGCGCAAACCCTCTTCCAGCCCCTGGCGGGTGGAGATGTAGTCCTGGCGGTTGCCGAAACCATCCACGAAGTCCTGCTGGAAAGAAAGCTCCACCCGTCTTTTCTCCTCGTTGACGAAACCGGGGACCACGTTGATCACCAGCACGGCATCGTGCTTTTTCAGCGGCTCGATTAGGTGCTTGCGGATCTGCTCGCGGGTCAGGGTGGGGTAGCTCCAGTGCTCCAGCCAGGCGTTCTGCGCGCCTCCCGGGTCATCCATGACAATGATATA
Source organism: Candidatus Glassiibacteriota bacterium (assembly GCA_016934095.1). GTDB lineage: Bacteria > Gemmatimonadota > Glassbacteria > GWA2-58-10 > GWA2-58-10 > JAFGTO01. The sequence goes on along the minus strand of JAFGTO010000311.1, from coordinate 1,209 downwards.
GCGGTCCTCCCAGGTCTTGTGCAGGCAGTAGCCTGCGGCCTGAGTAATCGCCCTGCGCAGGATGGTCCGGACGTTCTGCAGCTCGAACATGATTTTCGCATCGCCGCCGATCCAGACCGCCCTGGTGCGTGGGCCGATCACTCTTTCGGTCAGGGCCGGGGAGCCGGCCTGGCTGGCCAGCACCTGCACCCCCTCGGCCGGCTCGACCACGGCCTGGAACTGGTAGGGCACGTCCGTTTCCGTGGACACCTGCGGCCCCAACCCCCTGGTCAGGAAGTGATCGGCCGCGACATCGATACCCCGGTGGGTCATGTAGTACCCCTGGTAGCGCACTCCCAGCAGGAATCCCAGCACCGGCTGGTCTATGCGGTTCGACAGGGCCACCAGGCTTATCCCGTAATCCTCGACCGCCCGGGCCAGGATGCTGTAGTCCTGGCTGAAAGCCGACTCTGCGTGCGGGTCCGCCGCCCAGAGGATGCAGCCGTAGAGGGGCCTGTCGTCCGGCCCGAGGAAGTGGTTGAGGTCCAGCATCTCCTGGTCCAGGCGCAGGATGTCGAAAGGCACGCCCCACGACTTGAGCATCACCACCAACTGCATGAAGTCGAGCCCCTCGGGCCGGACCGAATGGTCGTAGTGCGGAGGCGCCTCGAGCGGGACATCCACCAGGAACCCCGCCGGGTCTTTCCACTGGTCCGCGATCACCAGCAGCACCCGGTAGGGGTTGAAATCCCCGGCAGCCCAAGACTCAGCCGGAGATCCCAAGGCAAACAACAGCGATAAAAGGGCGATTGCGATCCTGTTCGACATGTGGCACTCCAGGCAAGAATAAAATTTAAAAGTCCGGGAACAGCAACAGGAAGTCATAGCTCCTTTTAGGGGGCGGTTTGCAGCTAGTCCAGCCCGAGCAGGCGCAGGACCGCTTCCAGGTAATAGTAATCTCCCCAGATATTGGCCTGGTCCACGCTCCCGCCCCTGGCGAAGAAGTAGGTGCCGCCGGTCAGCACGCCGTCGTTGCGGCCGGGCAGGTCGCGGGTCAGGTAGTTGCGGGTAAGCGAGTCCAGAATCCTGCGGGCCGCCACCAGGCAGCGCTCGCGGTCGGCGGGGCTGTCCAGGTAGCCGGCCAGCTCGAACAGGGCCGATGCGGCCATAGAGCCGGCCGAGGTGTCGCGCGCCTCGTCCGGGATGTTCGGGGCCTGGAAATCCCAGTAG
>JAFGTO010000035.1 GCA_016934095.1 Candidatus Glassiibacteriota bacterium | reverse complement strand
GGATGCGCATTTCTGGGGCATGGATGAGTGGTATCTCGAAGGGAGGGAAGTGGAGGAGACCCACCCGCTGTCCTTCGCCGGGGCCGACCGGAAGCTTTGTTTCGACAGGATCGAAAAGAAGCTCGGAATGCCGGAGGCCAACCTGCATTTCCCCAAGGCGGACCCCGGGGCATACCTGGAAAGCTGGGAGTCTGTCCGCTGCGTGGTCATGCAGGGCGGCCAGGGAGAGATAAAGCACTGGGCTTTCAACGACCCGGCCAGGAGAGAGGGTGAATACCGGGATAGCCCTCCCTCCCCGGAGGAATACCGCCGGCTCTCCACCAGGGTGGTCGAGCTGCACCCGGTTACAGTGATGCAGAATGCCCGCACCAGCGGCGGAGGAGTGGTAACCGGCGTGCCCACCAGGGCGATCACCGTAGGGCCGGTGCAGACCTGGCGAGCGGAAAAGGTTTCCATCTGGCACGCCGGCACGCATGACAACCCTTTCGGGATGCGCCTGACCACCCTGATGATCGGCAAGAGGGTGGCGGACTCCTCGGTGCCGATGTCCCTGCTGGCGGACCACCCGAACGTGCAGTTCAACTTTTTCCGGCCGGCCCTGGGCTCTTGCGTGGTGGAGATGCATTAGCATCGGTTCCGGCGAGGGGAATATCCCCGCCTGGTCATTTTAGATCTGTCCTGGAATGGCTCGACGATCAGCCGCCGGTGCTTGCCGGGTTGAGTCTTCAATTCGGGTAACTGGAACGGTCGCCTTGCAAAAAGGAGGAAAATCATATGGATCTCTTGGAGGTAGGGCCGGTACTTGACGGTGAGCAGTTGAGCGAGGCCGCAGGGGGTTTCCACCAGGTGGTCAACCCGGCAACCGGGGAAGTGATCGCCCGCGAGGCCTGCTGCGGCTCGGCGGATGTCGACCGGATAGCGGCCTCGGCCAGCAGGGCTTTCGAATCCCCGGAATGGCAGAAACTGGCCCCCGCCGACCGGGGGAACATGCTGTTGAAGCTGGCCGGGCTGGTGGAGCGGGAAGCCGAGAGACTGGCCGGGCTCGAGCTGCTCGACACCGGCAAGCCGGCCGCGCAGCTCAGGACCGGCGAGCTGCCTCTTACCGCTGCGATTATCCGCTTCTATGCGGGTGCGGCTGACAAGATCGAGGGCGCGGTCAAGACCACCTCGGGCGGAAGCTTCCAGCTTACCATGTACGAGCCTTACGGAGTGGTGGCCGGTATCCTGCCCTGGAATTATCCCCTGGTCAACGTGGCCCTGAAAGTGGCGCCCGCCCTGGCGGCCGGCAACGCTATCGTGCTCAAGCCCTCGGTGGAGACACCCCTGTCCTGCACGGCCTTTGCCGGACTCTGTACCGAGGCGGGTTTCCCCCCGGGGATTGTCAATGTCGTGCTGGGCTCGGGCTCCGTGGCGGGTGTCTGCCTGGTGGACCACCCTGAAGTCAGGAAAATCTCTTTCACCGGCTCGACCGCTGTGGGCCAGGCGATCCAGAAACTGGCCGCGGACCGGATGAAAAAGGTCAACCTCGAGCTCGGCGGCAAGAACGCGATCATCGTGTTCTCCGATGCAGACCTGGAGCGGGCGGCCGAGGCGGTGCTGTTCAGCGCGTTTGTCAATGCAGGCCAGCTCTGTGTCTCCTGCTCGCGCCTGCTGGTCGAGGAAGCGGTAGCCGGGGAATTCGAGTCTCTCCTGGTGGAGAAGCTCTCCAGGGTAAAGGCGGGGGACCCCCGCGCAGAGGACACCCTGGTCGGGCCGATGATTACCCGGTCCCAGTACGAGGTCGCCCTCGGCTACCTGGCCGGAGCACGGGCGGAGGGCTGCAAGGTCTTGTCCGGCGGCGGCAGGCTCGACCTGCCTGCACCTTTCGACAAGGGTTTCTGGGTCGAGCCGACCCTGCTCTCGGGCGCCAGGCCGGGGATGAAAGTGGCGGACGAGGAGATTTTCGGGCCGGTGCTCAGCAGCATCCGTTTCCAGGGAGAAGACGAGGCGGTGAAAATCTCCAACGGCGTAATCTACGGCCTTTCCGGCTCGGTCTGGACAGGCGACTCGGCCCGGGCCCTGCGCATGGTCAAAGCGCTCGACACCGGCCTGATCTGGGTCAACAGCATGTTCGTGGGCTACCCTCAGATCCCGCTTCCTCCCCATAAGATGAGCGGAACCGGGGTGGAGCTGGGATTCGAGGGCCTGCTCGCCTATTGTAAAAGAAAGAGCACGGTGATCGGCTATGATGAAACAGCACCAGTCGGCTGGAACCTCGGCTAGCGGGTTTCAGGCTGAAAAGCATTTTATCGGCAAGTCCCTGGAGGATCTCCCCACGCCGGTGATCGTGGCGGATCTCGAGGCCCTGGAGGCCAACCTCTCGCTGATGGCCGGGTACTTTGCCGGGCGGCACTGCCGGCTGAGGCCGCATTTCAAGTCGCACAAGTGTATCACCCTGGCCCGGCGCCAACTGGCCGCAGGCAATGCGTCCGGCATCACCTGCGCCAAGGTCTCGGAAGCCGAGAGACTGGTCTCCGGGGGGGTCAGGGACGTCCTCATCGCCAACCAGGTGATCGGCCAGGACAAAGTCCGCCGGGTCGCCGAGCTGAACCGCCGGGCTGCGGTGCGTATCCTGGTGGACTCGCCCGAGGGTGTCGGGCAGATCTCCTGCGCGGCCGCGGAGAAGTCAGTTACGGTCGGGGTGCTGGTGGAGGTGGACATCGGGATGAACCGCTGCGGGGTGCCTCCAGGCGAGCCGGCGCTGGAGCTCGCCGGGATGGCGGCCATGAGCCGGGGCCTGCGTTTTGACGGGCTGCAGGGCTACGAGGGACACCTGGTGGGCCTGGAGGACTACCGGGAGCGCAAGCGCAAAGTCTGCAAGGCACTGGAGAGCCTTGTCGCCACCAGGAAACTGGTGGAAGATGCAGGCTTGCCGGTGGTCATAGTCTCAGCCGGCGGCACCGGCACCTATACCATTACCGGTAACTTCGAGGGGATCGATGAGATCCAGCCAGGCAGCTATGCCCTGATGGACTCGTTCTACAGGAAAATCACCCCGGAGTTCCGGCTTGCCCGCTTTATCCTGGCTACCGTGATCTCCAGGCAGGGACAGAGGGCCGTGGCCGACGTGGGCCTGAAAGGGATGGGCTCCGAGTACGCCGATGCCGCGGTGGCCGGCTTTCCTGAGGCAAAGGTGCTTTACGTGGCTGAGGAGCACCTGCCGATAGAGCCCCTGGCCGCCGAGGTAGGAGACCGGGTGCGTATCATCCCCCCGCACGGGTGTACGACGAACAACCTTCACGAGAGGATGTGGATTGCGCGGGGGGGGATCATCGAGGACGTCTGGGACATCGAGGGCAGGGGGTGCCTGGAATAACATTTGAAGACTCCCCGAGAGCCAAGCTGCGGAGAATCTTCGATTGTTAAGGTGTTTCTGATTATTTTATATTCGCTCGCTTACCCCGCGGCAAGCCGCGAGGAATGCGCTCGCTGTTCAATTCAAGGGAGAGACCCGATGGCGAGATACATCGAAATACGGTTCGTGGATGACGGTATCGCGGTGCGGGCCAGGCTGCTCGAGGCCGGGATGCCCCGCACCTGCACGGAGCTTGTCAGGCACCTGCCGCTGGAGGGCACGGCCACCCACGCCAGGTATTCGGGGAGCGAAGTGGCAGTGCTGCTGCCCACCCACATCAGGGTCGGCAGGGAGAAAGCGACCTGCGCCACCATTCCCGGGGACGTGGCTTACGTCTGGCTCAACCGGGATGACCATTACGGCCTCGAGGACGACGTCTCGGAGGTGTGCTGGTTCTACGACCGTGACAGCGAGCCCCGGATGTGGGAAGGGCCGATCCGGGTCAACGTGTTCGCCCGTATCGAGGGCGACCCCTCGGAGTTCTATAGAGCTTCCGCCGGTACCCGCATCACGGGAGCCAGGAAAGTCCGTATCACCCTGATCGAGGAGTGAGGAAATACGCTATGGAGCAGAAGAGCGGAAAAGCAATCGAGACCGTGGGTCTGGTCGGACTGGGCCTGATGGGCCAGGGGATCGCCAGCTGCCTGGTCGCCAGCGGGCTGAGAGTCATCGCCTACAGCCGCTCCGCCGGGCGCGGGGCCGAGAGCGAGGCCCGTATCGCCCGGGCCCTGCGGGAGCTCGCCGCCAGGAGGATCATCTCCCGCTCCCGGGTAAGCGGCTGGGAGGAACGGTTCACTTTCGTGCGGTCGCTGCAGGAGTTGGCCGGCTGCCCTTTCATTGTCGAGACCGTCACGGAGGACCTGGCCCTGAAGCGGGAGATCTACGATACCCTGGAGTCTGTCCTGCCGGCCGGGGCCGTGATAGCCAGCAATACCTCCAGCATCCCGATCACACTGCTTCAGCAGGGCAGGAAGCACCCTGAGAGGTTTATCGGCATGCACTGGGCCGAGCCGGCCGAGATAACCCGTTACCTGGAGGTTATCAAGGGCGGCAGCACCTCGGCCCGCACGGTCCGGCTGACCCGCCGGCTGGGTCTGCTCTGCGGCAAGGAGCCGTCGGTCCTGAACTTCGACATCCGGGGCTTCATCTCCAACCGCCTGATGTACGCCATGATGAGGGAGGCCTGCCACCTGGTCGAGATCGGGCTGGCGGACGTGGCAACGGTGGATCGCTCTTTCCGCAACGACATCGGCTGGTGGGCCCCTTTCGCCGGCCCTTTCCGCTGGATGGACCTGACCGGCATACCCCTGTACGCGGTCATCATGGAAGACCTGTTTCCCGAGCTGTGCAGCGATAAGTCCCTGCCCGCCCTGATGAAAGAGGTCGTGGCCGGCGGCGCCCACGGCATTACCAATGCCAAGGGGTTCTATAAATACACCCGCAAGAGCGCCCAAGAATGGGAAAAGGTCTGGGAGGATTTCACCTATGACATCAGGGGCCTGGTCGGGAAGTACGGCAAGCGGGTAAAGTATTGACCGGTACCGCGTAAACAGGCATTCTCCTGCCTGCGGAGAGTCTTCAATTGACTATCGGGGCGTTGAAATCTTTTTTCAACTGCCTTTAGGCATGGATAAACCTGCAGCGGCCCCTGCTATTCACGGGGTGGTGAAACCAGGTCGCCGAACTCGCCGAGCAGGTCGTACTTGTTCGACCAGGAGCAGTAGATCAGGCCGCAGGCTCCGGGGACCCCCTTGAGGTCTTCCAGCCAGTCTTTCGTCCTCTCCAGGTCTTCGTCATCGTAGTAGACGCCCGCCATGGTCCTGAAACCCAGGCCGGAGAAATGCGCCAGGCTTTTTTTGCGCACCCTGTGGTACCAGCTTATCACCACGAGGTCTTTGGGCAGGTAGT
>JAFGTO010000310.1 GCA_016934095.1 Candidatus Glassiibacteriota bacterium | reverse complement strand
GTTGATATAAACCTGCTGGAAGATCTGGATGATATTGACGAAGGTATAATACATTACCAGGCCGGAAGAAAAAGCCCAGAAAATATAGGTCATAAAAACAGGCATAATATACATGATCGGCTTCATCTTGGGGTCGGCCTGGGTGGGCGTGAGCTTCTGCTGCAGGAAAGTGGTTAGACCCATTACGACCGGCCAGATATGGAGCGGGTCCGGCTGGCTGAGATCGTGGACCCACCAGAAAGCATCGGCACCCCGGAACTCTATGGTCAGCCGGAAGACATAGAACAGGCCGATCAGCACCGGCATCTGGACCAGCAGCGGCAGGCAGCCGCCCAGGGGATTGACCTTGTGCTCCTTGTAAAGGCGCATCGTCTCCTGCTGTAATTTCTGCGGGTCATCCTTGTACTGATCCCGCAACTGGTTCATCAGCGGCTGGATCTGCTGCATCTTGATCTGGCTCTTGGTGCTCTTGATAGTCAAGGGGTAGAAAACGACCCTGACCAGGACGGCGAAAATAATCAATATCAGCCCGTAGTTGGCGATATAGCTGTGCATCCATAGCAGCACTGTCAGGCAGATCTTGCTGAAAGGCTGGATGATCCACCAGCCGTACTCCAGTATTTTCTCCAGCCCCCAGTTCAGCCGGTTGATCTGGTCGTATGACTGCGGGCCAACATAAATCGCAAAATGCAGCGGCTTGTCAGTCTTGGGTACGGGGAACCTGCCCCGGAAAGTAATATCCTGAGTTTCCGGGCTTCCCGAAGCCGAGACCGAGACCATGGGTTCTTCGGGGACGTAGAAGCTGGCGAGAAAGTACTTGTTCTTAATCCCTCCCCAGAGTATTCCGGGCTGCTCGGTTGGGGCCCAGTCGCTCTTGCCGAGGTCTTTCAGGGATTTCTTGATGATACTTCCTCCCTCCTCACCGTATACTATCTCATAGTATTCGTAATCGTCCTTGGGATTTTTCTCGTTCGAAACCAGGGTGGGGCCGAGCACCACCTCTAGCACGTCTTCATCTGATCTGCGCAGCTCGGCCGGCAGGCTCAGGTTTACATCGATCTTGTACGAATCGTTGCGAAAGAGATAAACCAGCTTCAACTGCCTGCCGCCCTGCAGCTCGCGGGTAAAGGTTACCGATCCCTCGCTGCGCAGGCTGTCGAGGGTCAAAACAGTAGTGCCGGTCTTAAAATCCAGACCAGCCAGGTCCACGGAGTCAGTCCGTCCGGTTTTCTGGTTGCTGAAAAACAGGCATGATGCCAGGAAGCGGCTCCCCCGGGTGGGTATCAACTGTACCGGAGCGCCCTTTTCCTTCCTGGAAGCGGGTTTGTCGCTGAAATCGGGGTATTCTTTCAGGTACGCACGGACCAGTATTCCGCCGCGGGTTACGAAATAGTAGTTGTAGAGGTCCGAGGTGACGACAACCGTATCTACCGGCACGGCCTCTTCGGGCGCGCCGGGGGCATCTTCCCCGGCCATGGTGGAAAGCAGGCGGTCCTCCTCCGCGGCGGGATCTCCGGGGGAGAGTTTTTCGGCGGTCCGGTCTACCTGGACAGGCGTTACCGAGTCGCCGGGGGAAGTGATTTCGGCCGGCTTCGGCCCGGGTTTCGGAGCGAAAAGGGCAAAATAAACCATCCAGACCAGAAAGATCAAGCCCATCGCCATAGCGGATCTTTTTTCCATTTCAAGCCTCTTGAGAAAAATCCGAACCCACAGCCGAAAGCGCCCAGCGCCGGTTGCCCGGCACAAGACTTACGGCAGGTCCACCCCGCCGGGATGGAAAGGATGGCATTTGAGCAAGCGAACAAGTGCCTTGAGCGAGCCTTTGAAGGGACCGTACCTGACCAGGCTCAGGCGCGCATATTCGGAACAGGATGGGTAGAACCTGCATGACGGCGGCAGCAGCGGGCGCAGCAGCCACTGGTAGAGATCGACACCTGTGATCAAGAGCCTCTGCAGTATTCGCTTGAAAAACATGGTTACCTCAGGCTCCTACTATCCGGGCAGCCAGTGTGCTGAAGCGGTTTTCCAACTCTCTGAAATCCACATCATAGGCTTCGGGGACTACCCTCACCACCAGGAGGAAGCCCAGGGAAATCCCGGAACAAGAGCGCATGATCTCGTGCAGCCTGCGCTTCAGCCGGTTCCTTTTGACAACGGTCCGTCCGAACCTGGGAACGATAAACGCAGCCCGGCTGGCCGCCGGGATCTCCTGCGGCAGGACATTGATCCTCAGCAGCTCATCCCGGTAACAGCGGCCCTGCCTGATTACCCGGCTTATTTCACTCGATTGACGGATGGTGGATTTACGGGGATAACCCACCGGCGGCGGTTCCCTGAATGAGATCCTGGACTGCCGGGCGAGAGCTCTTCCGGGAAGAGATTCGCCGGGCACCTAAAGACAACGCGATCCCATCGAGCCCTCCTGCGCGGTAAAAACAGCGCACGTGCTTCGATTTCAAGGGGACCGCGAGCTGAATTATCGGGGAGAGTCAGACTGCCAGGCGCTTTCGTCCCTTTGCCCGTCTCCGGTTAATCACCTGCCTGCCGTTCTTTGTCGCCATCCGGGCACGGAAGCCGTGCTTGTTGTGCCGCTTACGGTTGCTCGGCTGAAAGGTTCTTTTCATCGCTCGCTTTCTCCAGTACTGCGTTTATGGTCGATTTATGAGAAAATCAATATAAATCACTGTCTTGCAGGATGTCAAGGAATATACCGAACTTAACTCTTCCGCTGCCCGCGTTTTTTGGTTATATTGCACCTGTTTTGCGCGGAAACCGGTCAATAATGCCGGACCGCCCCCGGCATCCGGGATGCTGGGCCGGCCCGACCGGATGTATCTGTACCGGGCTTGCAGCCGCAGGCTGACAAGATTTTCTCTGCCCCTGACCGGACAAACTCGCAGGATACCAGGTCAACCCATGGAAAGACTCATACGGGAAGCACTGGATCGAGCCCTGGAAAAACTAGGTATCGCCGATCCGCCCGAATACGCCATAGAAAAGCCCAACGACCCGGCGCACGGGGATCTGGCGACCAACTTGGCTTTCCTGCTGGCCCGCACCCTGAAGCGCAAACCATCGGATATCGCCGGCAGCCTGGTCGGGGCCCTGGAGCTGGACAGCCCGTATATCATCCAGGTGGAGGCCGCACCCAACGGCTTTATCAATTTCCGGCTCTCTGCAGGCTGGAACACCGGCCAGCTCGCAGCCATCCAGGCCGCCGGTCAGCGCTACGGCCTGAGCGACCGCCTGGCCGGGCGCCGGGTAATGGTCGAGTTCGTCAGCTCGAACCCTACCGGCCCGCTGACCATCGGGCACGGACGCCAGGCAGTGCTAGGCGACTGCGTGAGCAACCTGCTGGAAGCCATGGGCGCGGAGGTCTGCCGCGAGTACTACTACAACGATGCCGGCAACCAGATGAACATCCTCGGCCGCTCGCTGCGGGCCAGGTACGCACAGCTTTTCGACCCGGAGTTCCCCTTTCCCGAGAACGGCTACCAGGGCGAATACCTGAAAGAGATCGCCGGGGAGTTCTCGCAGGAATACGGCGAGCGCTACCGCCCGCAGGCCGGCGAAGACGGGCCGGACAAGCAGACCCTCAAGCTTTTCCGCGAATACGCAGCCGAGCACATCCGGTGCTTGATCGACCGGGACCTCAAGAGCTTCCGGATCGACTTCGACGTCTGGTCGCTGGAGAGTGCGCTTTACGGCGAGGGCAAGGTTGAGCGCCTGTTGCAGCTCCTCGAAGAACAGGGGCTGAGCTACCACAAGGACGGCGCCGTGTGGCTGGCCACCAGCCGTTTCGGCGACAGCGAGGACCGGGTTATCGTCAAGAAGACCGGCGAGCCGACATACTTCCTGCCGGACGTGGCCTACCACATCCACAAGCACGAGCGGGGCTTCGACGAGGTGATCAACATCCACGGCTCCGACCACCACGGCTACGTCCCCAGGATGCAGGCCGCCATGCTGGCCCTGGGCTATCCCGAAGGCTGGCTGCGTTACGTGATCCACCAGATGGTCAGTTTCAAGGAAGGCGAAAAACACTCCCGCATGTCCACCCGGGCCGGCCAGTTCATCACCCTGGCCGAGCTCTGCCGGGAGGTGGGAGTGGACGTGGCCCGCTACTTCTTCGTGATGCGCCGGGCCGACAGCCACCTGGTGTTCGACCTGGATCTGGCCAGGCAGCAGTCCGATGAAAACCCGGTCTATTACTGCCAGTACGTGCACGCCCGCATCTGCAGCCTCACCCCGACCGCGGTGCAGGCCGGGATCTGGAACGCAGACCGGCGGGTGTGGCGCGATCACCGGCCCAGCCGGCTCGACCAGACGATAGAGACGGAGCTGATCGACCACCTGCTCGAGTATCCTCGGGTGGTGGAAGAGGCGGCAGTCAAGCTCGAACCCCACCGTCTCCCCTATTACCTCGAGGAGCTGGCCCGCCGCTTCCATAACTGGTACCACCATCACCGCATCGTGTCAGAAGACAAGGCCCTTTCGCTGGACCGTCTCTACCTGGCCGACTGCACCCGGGTGGTAATGGCCAACGGGCTGGAGCTTTTAGGGATCAACGCCCCGGAGAAAATGTAACCAGGAGCGGAGCAATGGTAAGCACAAGCATTTCGCCGATCATTGCAGTTGGCACCATCGGCATCGATACTATCAACTCGCCGTTCGGCAAAGCCGAGCACGTGCTAGGCGGCAGCGCGATGTATTTCGCTGCGGCGGCCTCGCTGCTCGCCCCTGTCAACGTGGTCTCGGTGGTCGGCGAGGATTTCGGCCCGGAGCGCTGGAAAGAGATGGCGCACCCCGAGGTCGACCTCTCCGGGGTGGCCACCCTGCCGGGCAAGACTTTCCGCTGGGGCGGCCAGTACCAAAAGGACATCAACCGCCGCGATACTCTTTTCACCGAGTTGGGCGTCCTGGAGCGCTTCAACCCGGTGCTGCCGGAGAGCTACCGCAGCTGCCGCACCGTGTTCCTGGCCAACGTGGACCCCGCGGTCCAGATCAAGGTGCTCGACTCGGTCCTGGAGCCGGGTTTCGTGGTGCTGGACACGATGAACTACT
>JAFGTO010000034.1 GCA_016934095.1 Candidatus Glassiibacteriota bacterium | reverse complement strand
GCCGGCATGACCGCCAGGAGTGCCGCGGCGGCAAGCCCCACCCCCTTGCCGGAAAGCTGGCAGCCGAGCCAGAAAACACCCCAGACCGTGATCACACTCATCAGCACGGTCAACACCCTCCCGGCCAAAAACCAAACCCTCTGCTCCTGCGGGTCATGCTCGGTAAAAGCGATGTAGTTCTTCACCTGCCACGGCGGCGTGATCCCGGTCAGCCTGGAGACCGGTGCCAGCAGCAAACCGTACTGGTAATAAAAAAGGGTCGGGTTGATAAAATAAGCGGGGTTGAACCGGCCATCGGCCGGCTTCATGCGGCTCAGCACCAGGGGGGCCATCTTTTCATCGGGATGGTAGGCCCGCGGCTGGTCCTTGCCCGGGATGCCCCAGCCGATCCCATAGAAGCGCAAGGCGGCCGCAACCAGCAGGATCAGGGCCAGTACCATCCAGGTGCGGTCATTTACGTGGTTTTTCGGCATCTGACACCGAAGAAAAAGGTGAGCGGTCAATTATCACCGTTCCCCGGAACCGGGTAACAGCCGCAGTACCCGGTCAGGTATAACCTCGTTTTCATTCCGGGGAGAGCGGGGTCAAATCCTGGCGGTGCCTTTCTTGTAGAACGGGAACCTGACCACCGTAACCGGCACGCTCCTTTTGCGTATCTCCATCTCCAGCACGGTCCCCGGCCCGGCCAGGCCGGCGGGCAGGTAGGCCGTGCCGATTCCGATATCCAGGCTCGGAGAGGGGCCGCCGCTGGCCACAGTACCGACCACCGAGCCTTGATGGGTCAGCCGGTAACCCGGCCTGGGCAGGTCGCCCCTGGAGGACTCGACACCGCGCAGTATCCTCTTCACACCGTTTTTCTTCTGCTCCACCAGCGCCTGTCTGCCGATAAAATCTTCCTTTTCCAGGTCCACCGCCCACCCCAGGCCCGCCTCGAGCGGAGTATGGTCCTGGTCCAGCTCGTGGCCGTAGAGCCGGTAACCCATCTCCAGCCTCAGGGTATCGCGTGCCCCCAGGCCGCAGGGAACGGCCCCTGCTGCGAGCAGCGCCTCCCAGAGCGCGGCCGCCCGGACAGCCGGCACGAAAAGCTCGTACCCCAGCTCACCGGTATATCCGGTCCGGCTGACCAGCAGGTCGTCCCCCTTCCAGCTCACGGTATCCATCCGGTAATACTCGAGCTGCGACAGGTCCGCCTGCAGGACCTTTTCCAGCACCTCACGCGACCGCGGCCCCTGGACTGCGGGCATGGCGCACTTCCCGGATTCATCCGTGAGCCGTGTGCCGCCGAAGCCGTTTAATACCTCCTCCAGGTGATTGAAATCGGACGTCCGGTTGGCGGCGTTCACCACCAGCAGGAGCTCGCCGTGGTGGAGGCCTACCAGCAGGTCATCCAGCACGTTCCCGGAGCGGTTGAGCAGCAGGGTATAGAGCCAGCGCCCCTCATCCAGGGCCCCGGCCCGCCCGGTAACCAGGTAATCCAGGGCCTCTCCGGCCCTGCGGCCGGTCAGCCGGAAGCGGCCCATGTGGGAGACATCGAACAGGCCCACGTCCTCGCGGACCGCCCGGTGTTCGGCCAGGATACCCGCATAGCTCACCGGCATCTCCCAGCCGGCGAAAGGCACCATCTTGGCCCCCGCCTTGAGGTGGCATCCGTAGAGCGGAGTCCTTGCCGGAGCGCTCATTTCTCCTCCAGGATCCGGGCGGCAACCTTGGGAGCGAGCAGGGAGAGGATAATGGCTTTCTGGGCGTGCAGTCGGTTTTCTGCCTGGTCGAAAACGCGGGAGTGCGGGCCGTCGATCAGCTCATCGGAGACTTCCTCGCCCCGGTGGGCCGGCAGGCAGTGCAGCAGGTAGAAATCAGCCGCCGCCGAGCGGACCAGCTTCGAGTTGATCTGGTAGGGCTGGAAAATTTTCTGCCGCTCGAGCTTTTCATCCTCCTGCCCCATGCTGGCCCAGACATCGGTATAGACAAAATCGGCCCCCTCCACTGCCTGCCTGGGATCGCCGAGTACCGATACCTTTCCGCCTGATGACGAGCAATGCTGCTGCGCTCTTTCGAGGTAGCGGTCCAGGGGCCGATAACCCTCGGGAGAGGCCACCGCCAGCTCGATCCCCATCATGGCGGAGGCCAGCATCAGCGAATGGCACACGTTGTTGCCGTCGCCCACGTAAGCCAGCTTGACCCGGGGGAACCTAGAGCCTGCCAGCTCGACCATGGTCATCATGTCCGCCATGGCCTGGCAGGGGTGCTCCAGGTTGCAGAGGGCGTTGATTGCCGGTATGCGCGTATTGGCGGCAAGCTCTTGGATCACCTCGTTTTTATAGACCCTGGCCACCACGATATCCACCCAGCGCTCCAGGTTGCGGGCGAGGTCCGGCACGCTCTCGCGCCTGCCCAGGCGCACGCCCGGGGGCTGGGTCTCCAGGGCGTGCCCGCCCAGCTCCACCATGGCCAGCTCGAAAGTTACCCTGGTGCGCAGGGAAGGCTTTTCGAAAATCATCGCCATGGTCCTGTCGCCCAGCGGCCGGATGTCCGATGCGGTCTTGCGTGTCTTTTTCATCCGGGCGGCCAGCTCGAGAGTCCTCTTTACCTGGCCCGGAGAATAATCATCGATCGAGAGAAAATCTTTTTTCATATCAGTTTCCGGGTTCGATTATGATGCAGCCCAATGTAGTCTTCGCAGAGTTTTTTTATGCGGTATCTCCGGCATACAGGCCCCAGAGCCCGAGGGCACAGAAGTGCCCGTGCAGTCATCCCGCCGGGTTTGCCGCTAGAGGGGCGTTGAAAAAAGACCTCAACGCCCCGTGATGAAATCTATTGCTTCATGGGCTGTCAAGGGCAAGGCAAGCCGTTTCCAGTGTAACTGTAAAAGTTTCTATATGTTATGCAATTAAGGTCTTCTTGCCGCATGTTGTTGTCCCAGGAGTGGAAACGGCCCTTGACAGCCTTTATACCCGAAATCTTCAATATTTCAACTCGCTTCTAGAGGATGTATTTCCTCAGGTCTTCATCCTGGACCAGGTGCTCGATCTTCTCCTTGACCGTCTTGCGGTCGATATGCACCCGTTTTTCTTCCCGGTCAGGCAGCTCGAACAGCAGGTCTTCCATCAGCGAGAACATCACGGTGTGCAGACGGCGCGCGCCGATGTTTTCCATCCTCTGGTTGAGCAGCCAGGCCATCCGTGCGATCTCCTCCACCGCCCCGTCGTCGAAACTCACCTCCGCTTCCTCGGTGCGCAGCAGCTCGACATACTGCTTGATCAAGGCGCCTTTAGGCTCGGTAAGAATCCGGCAGAAATCATTCTCTTTGAGCGAGTCGAGCTCCACCCTGATCGGGAAGCGGCCCTGGAGCTCCGGGATCAGGTCGCTCGGCTTGGTGGAGTGAAAAGCCCCGGCTGCGATGAACAGGATGTGGTCCGTCCGGACCAGGCCGTACTTGGTAGGCACGTTCGAGCCCTCGACAATCGGCAGGAGGTCCCGCTGCACACCCTCGCGCGAGACATCCGGGCCGGTCTTCGATGGCGGCCCGGCGATCTTGTCGATCTCATCCAAAAAGACTATGCCGGCTTGCTCGACCCGGTCGATCGCCTCGCCGACCACCTCCTCCACGTCGACCATTTTCTGCAGCTCTTCCTGGGTCAGGATGCGCCTGGCCTCGGAGACCGAGAGCTCGCGCTTCTTTTTCTTTCTTGGCAGCATCTCCTCGAGCATCTCGGAGAAGTTGATGTCCATTTCCTCGAGGCCGGCAGGGCCGAAAAACTCGACCATGGGCATTCCGCGGCTGGAGATCTCGATCTCCACCTTGCGGTCTTCGAGCTTGCCTGCGGCAAGCTGGGCGCGCAGCTTCTCGCGGATACGCTCACGGCGCACCTCTGCCTCTGCGTGCCCTTCCTCCTCTTCCGCAGCTTTTTCCCCGGCCGGCTCTTCCTCCTCCGGGGCGCTTTCCACCCTGGCTTCCACCACCTTGTCCCCTTCCCACTCGGCCCCTTCGGCGGTCAGGCGCTCCAGTCCCGGCACCCGGGCCGAGGCTTTCCTGCGGGGCAGCGGCGGCAGCAGCAGGTCGAGAATCCGCTCCTCGGCCTGCTGTCTGGCTTTCTCCTCGCACTCCTCCTCCCGCTCGCTGCGCACCATGTTGACACTCAGCTCGACCAGCTCCCTGACGATCGACTCCACGTCGCGGCCCACGTAACCCACCTCGGTGAACTTGCTGGCCTCCACCTTGACGAACGGCGCCCCGGCCATGCGCGAGACCCGCCGGGCAATCTCGGTCTTTCCCACCCCGGTCGGCCCGATCATGATAATGTTGTTGGGCATGATCTCTTCCCGCAGCTCCTCGGGGACATTCTGGCGCCGCCAGCGGTTGCGCAGTGCGATGGCCACGCTTTTCTTGGCCTTTTCCTGGCCGATGATGTAGCGGTCCAGCTCCTGGACAATCTGCCTGGGGGAAGGCTCCTGGGAAAGGTCCAGCAGTACCTCGTCCTCATCCTCTGCGGCATCCGCGCCACCGGCCGCAAGAGGGATTTCCTTTTCGCTCATTGGTTGTCTTTCCGCTTAGCTTTCGCCGTTCAGCTCGATCAGGGTGATCTCTCGGTTAGTGTAGATGCAGATTTCGGAGACAATCGCCAGGGACTTTTCAACTATCCCGGCGGCCGGCAGGTCTGAGTGGCGGAGCAGTGCCCGGGCCGCAGCCATGGCGTAAGATCCTCCGGAGCCGATCGCCAGGACCCCGTCATCCGGCTCTATCACGTCCCCGTTGCCGCTGACCAGCAGGCTGTATTCGCTGTCCGCCACGGCCAGCTGTGCTTCCAGCCGGCGCAGGTAGCGGTCTGTGCGCCACATTTTGGCCAGCTCCACCGCCGCGCGCTTCAGGTTGGCGGGGTGGTCCTTGAGCTTGGCCTCGAACTTGTCGAAGAGGGTCAGGGCATCGGCCACGGCGCCGGCGAAACCGGCCAGTACCTTGCCATCCTGGAGCTTGCGCACTTTTTTCGCCGAAGCTTTCAGGATGGTATCGCCCACCGTCACCTGCCCGTCTCCTCCCATGGCCACTTTGCCATCCCGGCGCACTGTGAGGATGGTAGTGCCGCGATATGTAATTCCGGACTCAGCCACGAGACTCTCTGCCTCCCTTCAAGACGGTTAGCCGTAGCCGCCGGGCCTACATCCCGCTGCGGGGATGCGCCTGGCGGTAGGTCTCTTTCAGTCTCTCCACGCTTACATGGGTGTATTTCTGAGTGGTGTCGAGGCTCGCATGTCCCAGCATCTCCCGGATCGCCAGCAGCTCGGCCCCGCGGTCCAGCAGGTGGGTGGCGAAACTGTGGCGCAGGGCATGGGGACTGGTGCCGCGTGAGATCCCCGCCCGTCGGCAGCCCTCGGCCACCAGGCGCTGCACCTGGCGTCGGTCGATCCTCCTGCCTGAGCGGCCTACGAACAGGGCATCCTCCCGTCCCGGAGCGCCGAAACTGCTTTCCCGCCTGTCGAGGTAGGCCGCGATCGCCGCGGCGGCCGCCGAGCCTACCGGCACCAGGCGCTCCTTGCTTCCCTTGCCCATCACCCGCACCATGCGCCGTGCCGTGTCGTACGAGGAGACATTCAGCCCCACCAGCTCGCTCAAGCGCAGGCCGGAGCTGTAAAACAGCTCGATCATGGCCGCGGCGCAGGCCCCCCGCAGGTCCTCACGCCCGAAAGACTCCATCAGGGCCTCCGCCTGCTCGGCACTGAGATACCTCGGCAGCCGTCGCTGGGTCCTGAGCGAGCGGACCGAGACCCCGGGGTTCGACTCGACCCGGCCTTCCCGGTGCAGGAAAGCCAGGAAGCTCTTGACTGCGGCCAGCTTGCGGTTGATCGTGCTCCTGGCCCTTCCGGACCGGGAGAGCCAGGCCAGCCAGGAGCGCACGGTCAGCCGGTCTATCGACCCGGGCTGCGCGGGCCCCCCGCCGCCGTACTCTCTGATAAAACCCTCGAACTCGGCCAGGTCCCGGCCGTAAGCGGCCACCGTGTGGGGCGAGTACCTGCGGCGCAGGGACAGGTGCCTGAGATATTCTTTGATCATTTCCTGCATGAGTTTTCCCTGTCGGGTTCTTGCCTGCAGCGAGCCTGCCGCCGACAGCACAGAGTCAGCATTTTTTATGCCACAACCGGCGCGCTGCAAGCCCCGGGCACCCTAGCTGAAAAGCTCCCTGACACAGGTGTCCCTGAACTCATCCAGCGCCTCCAGAGCCCGGGCGGCGAAAGCCTCCTTGCGCCTTTCCCTGCCGGTCTTAGGCCCGTCAAGCGGCGGCAGCAGGCCGAAATTGGCGTTCATCGGCTGGAAACCCTCCGGGTCGGCCCCGTGGACATAGGCCACCAGCGCGCCCAGCATGGTCTGTCGCGGGGGTGCCGCGGGCCCGAGCCCTTTCAGCTTGCGTACCGCGTTGATACCCGCCAGCAGCCCGGTGCCGATACTCTCGACATACCCCTCGACCCCGGTGATCTGGCCTGCCACCAGGAGGTTGGGCTTCCCGGCTATCTCCAGCACCGGGGAGCCGACCCGCGGCAGGTTGAGGAACGTGTTGCGGTGCACCGAGCCGTAGCGCAGGTAAGCGGCTTGCGCCAGGGCCGGTATCAGGCCGAAAACCCGGCGCTGTTCTGCCTGCCGCAGGCGGGTCTGGCAGCCCACCAGGTTGTACATGGTGCCCGAGGCGTTTTCGCGGCGGAGCTGCAGCACGGCGAACGGGCGCCGTCCAGTGGCCGGGTCCGCCAGCCCCACCGGTTTCAGCGGGCCGTAGGCCAGGGACAAAGGCCCGCTGGCGGCAATCTCCTCCACCGGCAGGCAGCCCTGGAAAAACCGGGCCGACTCGAAGTCTCTCGCCTCCACCTTGTCCGCGGCTACAAGCTCCGCGACAAAACGGCGGTAGAGCTCCTCATCCAGCGGGCAGTTCAGGTAATCATCCCCGTGTCCCCAGCGCCCCTGGGCGAAACAGGAGTCCGGGTCCAGGGAATCGGCGGAGACGATAGGGCTGATCGCATCGTAAAAGTAAAGGCTGTGTTCCCCGAGGAGACTGTCCAGGCTCCGGTGCAGCCGGGCACTGGTCAGTGGCCCGCTGGCCAGGATACAGACCGTCCGCTGCAGGTCGGGAAGCTCTGCGACCTCACGGCGTACCAGGCGGATGTGCCTGTCGCTCTCGATAATCTCAGTGGCCCGGCGGGCGAATCCTTCCCGGTCCACCGCCAGTGCCTTGCCTGCGGGCACCGCATTCTCTGCGGCCACCGCCAGCAGCAGGCTGCCCAGCCTCCTCAACTCCTCCTTGAGCAGCCCGTGGGCATTGGTGGTCTCGACGGACTTGAGGGAGTTGCTGCAGACCAGCTCGGCCAGGAGCCCGGTCCGGTGGGCCTCGGTAGCGGTCCCGGGGCGCATCTCGTAAAGCACGACCTCGAACCCCGCGCGCGCCACCTGCCAGGCGGCCTCGCAGCCGGCCAGCCCGCCTCCGACTACTACTGCTCCCGGTGGCTCAGGCACTTTGAGTCGCTTCCTCCGGGTCTTCCGGGCGGTCCCGGCCTCCTGGTGCCTGCAGATCCTCCCCCTTGAGCCTGGCCTTGCACGAGAGGCAGTGCACGTAGGCCGCCCGGTTGCGGGGCGTTTTCTCATAGAGCGGCCTGGCGCCGCATTCCGGGCAGGCCAGGTCGAGCGGGCGGTCCCAGGTGGCGAAATCGCATTCCGGGTAGCGCGTGCAGCCGTAGAACACCTTGCCCCGGCGGGTGGTCCTGTGAGCCAGCTCACCCGTGCAGCCCTCGCGGGGGCAAGCCACTCCGGTAGTCAGGGGCTTGGCCCCGCTGCATTCCGGGTAACTGGAACAGGCCAGGAACGGCCCGTAGCGTCCCTGTTTTTTGACCATCGGCTTGCCGCAGCGAGCGCACCGTTCACCGGAGACTTCATCGTTGATAATCCGGATGTCTCCCTTCTCATCACGCTGGAACTGCTTGGTATTGGTGCACTCCGGGAAATTGGAGCAGCCCAGGAACTGCCCGTGGCGGCTCCAGCGGATAACCATCTTGGCCCCGCACCTGTCGCAATCCACCTCGGTCGGAACAGTCAGCTTCTGCCTCCGGGCCATGGCGGATTCCAGGGCCGGCTTGAAATCTCCGTAAAAGCCTTTCAGCACGTCCAGCCAGTACTGGCGGCCCTCCTCGACCTCATCCAGCAAACTCTCCATCCTGGCGGTGAACTTGACATTGAGGATACCGGGGAAACGCTCGACCAGCAGTCCGGTTACCGCAAAACCCAGGTCAGTGGGTTTGAGCACGCCTTTGCTGCGTTCCACGTAGCCCTTGTCGATGATAGTGCTCATGATCGCGGCGTAGGTCGAGGGCCGGCCGATCCCATCCGATTCGAGCTCCCTGATCAGAGAGCTTTCGGTGAAGCGCGGCGGGGGCTGGGTAAAGCTCTGGCGGGGATCCAGCTTGTGGACTTCCAGAGGGTCGCCCTCGCTCAGGTCCGGCAGGGGCTTGTCCGCGGAATCGCCCTCCGGGGCCTGGCCGTTCCGCTCGTAGCTTTCGGTATAGACCGCAGTGAACCCCGGGAAACGCATCACGCTGCCGGAGGCGCGGAAAACGAAGCGCGGGCCGGCCCCGATATCGACCGTGGTCCGGTCGTAGAGAGCGGCGTTCATCTGGCAGGCGATAAAACGTGCCCAGATCAGCCGGTAAAGCTTGAACTGGTCCGGGTCGAGAAAAGGCTTGAGGTCGGCGGGAAGCCGGAAAGCCGAGGTCGCGCGGATCGCCTCGTGGGCATCCTGAACGTTGCCTTTTTTCTGACGGTAGTGTATCGGGGAATCGGGCAGGTAGTTCTTGCCGAACTGGCCGGCGATGAACTTGCGCGCCTCGCTGCAGGCAGTCTCGGCCAGCCGGGTGGAGTCTGTCCGCATGTAGGTGATCAGGCCGACCGTGCCCTCTTTGCCGATCTCCACTCCCTCGTACAGGCCCTGGGCCACTCTCATGGTTTTCCTGGCGGTCCAGCCGAACCCCACCGCGGCATCCCGCTGCATGGTGCTGGTGATAAAAGGCGGCGGAGCGCTCCTGCGCCTCTTCTTGCGCTCCACCTGCAAGACCCGGAACTCTTCGGCCTTCTCCAGCTCGGCGACAATCTTCCCGGCCTCATCGGCGGTCCTGATCCAGAAGCGGTCATCCCTGCCCGCCTCGGTGTCCGGCTGGGTGGTCAGCCTGAGCGAGTCGACGGACCACAGCCTGGCGCTGAAATGCTCCTGGTCCTGCCTGGAAAGCTCGGCGATGATGCTCCAGTACTCTTTCGGCTGGTAAGCCCTGATCTGTTCCTCGCGCTCGCAGACCATCCGCACCGCCACCGACTGCACCCTGCCCGCAGACAGCCCGCCCCTGATCACTTTCCAGAGGATGGGGCTGATCTGGTAGCCTACCAGCCGGTCGAGGATACGCCGCGCCTGCTGCGCCTCGAACAGGTTGCGGTTCAGGCGGGTGGGCTGAGACATGGCTGCAAGCACTGCATCCCTGGTGATCTCGTTGAAGAGCACCCGGTGAATTTTATCGTCGCTCTTATCCAGGATCCTGGCTATGTGCCAGGCGATAGCTTCCCCCTCGCGGTCCGGGTCCGGGGCCAGGTACACCTGATCCGCGGCCCTGGCGGCCTGTTTAAGCCCCTGGACCACCTTGCCCTTGCCCGGGATCACCTTGTAGGTCGGCTTGAAATCCTTCTCCAGGTCCACGCCCAGGCTCTTCTCAGGCAAATCGATCACATGACCGACCGAGGCCTTTACCTCGTACCCCGGACCCAGGTACCTGCTCAAGGTCTTGGCCTTTGCCGGAGACTCCACGATAACCAGTGATTTTCCCATTAAATCGACTCCCTGAGACTCCTGCCGGGGTCTTGAGGACCCCGGAGAAACCGCCTAACAAAAACTGCCGGCCTTGTCAGATTGGCTCGGCCGGCATAAAAAATTTCATCAAACCAGTTATAAGATAACCAGACGCTTAACGGGTCCGGTCGAGCACAGCCCTTCCAGCCCGCGAGACACGAGCTCAAAGCAGCCGCCTGCTCTTCCTGTGCAAGACCGGAAAATCCAGGTCCCCGTCCTCGTAATCCTCATCTTCGCAGCCCATCTTCCGGTCGGCCTCGCCCTCGAAAATCATCTCCAGCATGATCTGCTGCAAATCCTCTCCGGACTCCAGCTCGAGCTCGTTTTCCACTATGTAGCCGATCAGCTCTTCGGTCTCCTGGTGGTTCAGCAGCCCCATCTCCCGGAGCAGGCAGAGGTAGCCATAAGCACCGGGCCTGATCCAGCGAGACTCGGCGATATCCAGTACCCGGAGGTTGGGTTCTCTCTTCGGGGGTTCCTCCTGCCGCTCCTTGTAATCGGAGCCGGCCGGCTCGAGCTGCAGCAGGTAGGTGTTGACCCCCCGGGTTATCTCATCGAGCGTATAGCCGCGCTCCATCAGCTCGCGGGTGATACGCTTGAGCTGCTTGTCGAACACCTCGTACGGACGGAATCTCTCGTTCATGTAGGAGATAATCTCTTCCAGGTTCCTCTGCATCCCTGCCTCCCCGGCCGCGCTGTCTGCGCCGGGCCGGGTTGATTTAACCCCGCTGACGGGACTGAGCTCTCATTGCTGCCCGGTTGCGCCGGTGTCCAGCCGTTCGAGGACGGCCCCGGCCGCTTCCTCTACCGTGAGGCCGTCGCATTCCACGGAAAAATCGCACTCCTGGTAGAAGCTGCGGCGCTCCTGCATCAGACGGATTATCTCTCGCTCCGGGTCATCGACCTGCAGGAGCGGCCGCAGGCGGCCTTTGGATTGCTTCCAGCGCTCCAGCACGGTCTGCGGGGCCACTTTCAGCCAGACCACGCAACTGTGCCCGGCGATCAGCGCCAGGTTATCGGGATCGACCACCGCGCCTCCCCCGGCCGCCACCACCTGCCCGGGATGCGGCAGCACCCTGGCGACAGCCTCCCGCTCCAGCCGGCGGAACCCGCTTTCGCCCTCGACGGCGAAGATCTCCCCGACCGGGGTCCCGGCCGCGCGCTCGATCTCGGAGTCCAGGTCTACGAACCTCAGCCCTAGCCTGCCTGCCAGCTCCCGCCCCACACGGCTTTTTCCGCTGAACATGAAACCGGTCAGGGTGATACTGGGCTTGCCCCGGAACTCACCGCTCATGGCCGCCGGAGATCCTTTTTAAATAATGACGGTAATTGGCATCGATGTCAAGTAAGTTCGACCCGCCGAAAGACTCCAGGAAAGCCCTGGCGATCTCGATGGCCACCACCGCCTCGCCGACCACGCTGGCCGCCGGCAGGGAACAGACGTCGCTGCGCTCGGTGGAGGCCTGGACCGGCTCACCGGTGGAGAGGTCCACGGTCCAGAGCGGTTTCATCAGCGTGGGTATCGGCTTCTTGGCCGCCCGCAGGATGATCGGCTCGCCGTTGGACATACCGCCCTCGGTGCCGCCGGCCCGGTTGGTCTTGCGGTAAAAAGGCCCGGGATGGCCAGACATCGGCTCCCCGGCCCGGCGGAGGAAGATCTCATCGTGGACATGGCTGCCGGGTTTATGCGCGTTGTCGAAAGCGG
Source organism: Candidatus Glassiibacteriota bacterium (assembly GCA_016934095.1). Classification (GTDB taxonomy): domain Bacteria; phylum Gemmatimonadota; class Glassbacteria; order GWA2-58-10; family GWA2-58-10; genus JAFGTO01. Next base: position 3,018 of record JAFGTO010000034.1, on the reverse strand, counting down.
GGCCCACCTCGGCCCCCTTGACCGCCGGGATCGAGACCAGGGCGCGCACCAGGCGCGCATCCAGCCGTCGGTCCCAGTTGGTATAGCTGCCCAGGCCGGGGGGCACCCCGCCGACCACCACCTCGAAAACTCCGCCCAGGGTGTCTTTTTCCTCTTTCGCCCGCTCGATGCGCCCGATCATCCTGCTCTCCGCCTCCTTGTCCAGGCAGCGCACCTGGCTGCGGTCGGCCAGCTCGCTTATCCGCGACAGACCGGTCCCGGACTCCGGGCTCCAGGCCGGGGCCTCCACCTCCCCCAGGGCGATCACGTGCGAGCAGACACTGATCCCGAAATGGCGCAACAGGGCCCTGGCGAACGCGCCCACTCCCACCCTGGCGGCGGTCTCCCGTGCGCTGGCCCGCTCGAGCACGTTACGCACATCTGCGGTGTGGCCGTATTTCAGCGCACCGGAAAGGTCTGCGTGGCCGGGCCGGGGGTTGGTGATCCGCTTGCCGGCCGCCTGCTCCGGGTCGTTGTCCTCCGGGTTCATCACCTTTTCCCAGTTGACCCAATCCCTGTTCCAGACGACAAAAGAGATCGGGCTGCCCAGGGTCTTGCGCTCCCGCACCCCGGAGAAGATCTCGCAGGCGTCCCGCTCGATTTTCATCCGGTCGCCGCGGCCGTAGCCCATCTGGCGGCGGGCCAGGTCGCGGTCGACATCCGCGGCAGCCACCTCCACGCCGGCGGGGAAATTCTCGATCACGGCGGTCAGGCACCTGCCGTGGCTCTCGCCTGCGGTCAGAAAGGTGAACATGGTAAAAGCTCCCTGAGAGTTATCCGGGCAAACAAATCAATCATAAAGGGTTTTGGCACTGCATGCAACCTCTTCGAGCCGCCCCGGCCCCGGATGGAAAAGCATTAAAATAAAGCAGAGTGCTTTAATTGCAAGAAATATTTCCCGGGTAAAAGGCTCTTTTAAGCGCCGGCGCCGCCCGTATCAGCCGCCGGGTTTATGCCGGGGCGCTCCTGCGCGGGGCGGTGGGCCAGTCGTTGATAAACCAGTCGAGCAGCTCCCGGTTTTCGCCCAGGCGCTCGATTTCGGACCGGTAATCTTCAGCCAGGGAAACCAGCCTTGCAAGGACCTGCGGCTCCCCGGCGGCCAGGTCGAAACGCTCGCCCGGGTCTTCCTCCAGGTCAAAGAGCAGGGGCACCTCGGGCACCGCCCAGTTTTCTTCTTTCTGGTAGCCGCCCCTGGAGTGGTCGTAGTAGCGGAGATGCAGCTTCCACTTTCCGTGCCGCACCGCGTTCAGGTGCTGCCGCTCGTAGAAATAAATGGTGCGGTCGGGACCGGCTTTCCCTTGGAGGGCGGGCATCAGGTCGATCCCGTCAAGCGGCCGGCCTTCCGGCACCTGTCCGCCGGCCAGAGCGACACAGGTGGGCAGGAAATCGAGCACGGAGCCGACCGCGCCGCCGACCATGCCGGCGGGGAGACGGCCCGGCCAGCGGGCGATGAAAGGCTCCCGCATGCCGCCTTCCCAGGTGTCGCCCTTGGCCCCGCGCAACATCCCGGCAGTGCCGCCGCGCTGTTTCATGGTCATCCAGGGGCCGTTGTCGCTGGTGAACATCACCAGGGTGTTCTCACTCAGGCCCAGGCTGTCCAGGGTATCCAGGATACGGCCCACGCTCCAGTCGATCTCTTCGATCACGTCCCCGAACAGGCCCCGCTTCGAGGTGCCGAGGAACTTGTCAGAGGCGAAAAGCGGCACGTGCGGGAAGGTGTACGGCAGGTAAAGGAAAAAAGGCCTGTCTTTTTCGCGCTCGATAAAAGCCTCTGCCTCCTCGGTGTAGCGCCTGGTCAGGGTGGACTGGTCCGCCGGGTGCTCGACTACTTCATCGTTGCGCCAGAGGTCGGCGTTCTCCATGTCATTGCTGTATGGGATGCCGTAGTAGTAGTCGAACCCCTGCCTCAGCGGCCGGAACTCGTGCGTGCATCCCAAATGCCACTTGCCGATACAGGCGGAGCTGTAGCCCAGCGGCCTGAGGGCCTCGGCGATGGTAACTTCCCCGGCCGGCAGGCCGCGGGTGTCCGGCGGGAAAAAAACATGGATCACCCCGGTGCGGATGCAGTTGCGGCCGGTGAGCAGGGCAGCGCGCGAGGGCGAGCAGACCGGGTTGCCTGAGTAGAACTGGGTCAGGCGCACTCCCTGGTCCGCCATCCGGTTTAGGCTGGGTGTCCTGACAGTCGGGTGGCCGCCGCGGTCCCAGTCGCCGTAGCCCATGTCATCGGCGAAAAGGATAACAAAGTTTGGGGGGCGGTCCCAGACCGGCACCGGCGGCTTCGGCACGCAGCCGGACCCGAGCAGCGAGCTTCCGCCCAGCCCCAGGCCCAGAGCTGCGGCTGACTCAGCAAAGAAATTCCTGCGGCTGATATATTTTTCGGACATGGCATACCTCGGCCAGGCTACGGTGAACGGCTCACTTTTGAATGGAGCAGGTACACGGTCCTTACTTGACTGTCTGGTCCAGGGGCATGCCCAGGCTTTCATAGAGTTGGCGGCGGCCTTCCTTGTCGCTGTCCAGGATGCCCCTGGCATAGACCGCCACCTTTTCGGCCACGGCCCGCGGCACCACCACCACCCCATCCCCATCGCCCACTACCACGTCTCCCGGCACTACCAGCACCCCGCCGATCTCCACCGGCCGGTTGACCGACTCCAGCTCGTTGCGCCCCGGCCGGATGCCCCGGCCGTGGTAGCGCAGGTACAGCGGAACCTGTTCCTTGGCCACTTCATCGGTGTCGCGGGAGCAGGCGTCGGTGACTACGGCCACCGCCCCGGCGCGCTTCCACTTGAGGATGTTGCTGGAGCCGATGCTGCCGATGTCCGCCTCTTCCACGTCATCGATCACCAGGACCGTGCCGGGCCGGATGATCCTGACAAAGTCTTCCGAGGAATAGTCGGTATACCAGTGTCCCTCCCAGGCGCCGAAGTCCTGGCCCGGGGCGGGAAGGGCGGGCCGCTGGGTGGGCACGTAGCGCAT
>JAFGTO010000309.1 GCA_016934095.1 Candidatus Glassiibacteriota bacterium | reverse complement strand
GCCTGGACCGGGTGGGCGGCCTCCTGCGCCCTGTTGGGCTGCGTGGCCGGGGTCTCCCTGGCCGGGGTGCTCAGCGACCGGCTGGGCCGGAAGAAAGTGCTGATCGTGTCGGCGGTGTTTTTCCTGGTCTCGGCGGTCGGGACCGCCCTGCCGAGGGACATAACCGAGTTCATCGTTTTCAGGATTATCGGTGGAGTAGGGGTGGGTGCGGCCTCGGTGGCCTCGCCGATGTACATCGCGGAGATCTCGCCGGCCCGGATCAGGGGCAGGATGGTCTCGGTCAACCAGTTCGCCATTGTCTCCGGCATACTGGTGGTCTATTTCGTGAATTATTTCATCGCCGGCCTGGGCAGCGAGCTGTGGAACGTGGAGGTAGGCTGGCGCTGGATGTTCGGCTCGGAGGCTTTGCCGGCGCTGCTCCTGCTGTTCCTGCTGCTGCTGGTACCGGAGAGTCCCCGCTGGCTCACCAGGCAGCACCGTCCAGGGGAGGCGCTGGCGATCCTCACCCGCACCGGCGGTGCCGGCCAGGCAAAGAGGGAGTTGGCGGAGATCCAGGAGTCGATCTCGGCTGAGAGCGGCTCGCCGGCCCGGCTTTTCCTGCCGGGTATGAGGGTCGTGCTGGTTATCGGCGTAATCCTGGCTGTGCTGCAGCAGGTAACCGGGATCAATGTTTTCATGTACTATGCGCCCGAGATTTTCAAGAAGCTCGGGGCGGGAACGAATGTCGCACTGCTGCAGACCGTGGCGGTCGGCTCGGTGAACCTGGCTTTCACGCTGGTGGCTATCTGGACTGTTGACCGGCTGGGCAGGAAACCGCTGATGATAATTGGGGCCGCCGGAATGGGAGTGGCCCTGACCGCCCTGGGACTGGCCTCTTTCTACCAGAAAACCGAGATGTGGGTGCTGGTCTTTGTCCTCGGCTATATCGCCTGCTTCGCCCTTTCGCTGGGTCCGGTGGTCTGGGTGGTCCTTTCCGAGATCTTTCCTACCGGCATCCGAGGCCGGGCCATGGCTGCGGCCACTGTCTGCCTCTGGGCCGCCAATTTCGTGGTCTCCCAGACATTCCCGATGATGAATGAGAACGAATGGCTGGTGGAGAAGTTCCACCACGCTTTCCCTTTCTGGATCTACGCCGCCCTGTGCTGGGTTACCGTAGTTTTTGTCCGGCTGTTCGTACCCGAGACCAAAGAGAAAACCCTGGAAGAGATCGAAAAGATGTGGACAGGTTGAAGTCAGCGGAGAAAGGTTCATAATGACGACAGGGAAAGCAAGGAGTATAGTATTTTATATTTTTTCAGCGGCCCTCTAACAGCTTTATTAGCAAGGTAGATACCGGAGGGAAGGACTGGTGAACAAAAACTGGTTTTTTCTATTTTCAGGCTTCCTGGCTATCGGGGCCTGCAGTATCGAGGCATCGCCGCGCGAGGTTATCGGGCTGAACGGTACCTGGGAGTTCGAGCAGACCGAAAAAGCATTCCCGCCCGCGAAGTTCAGCCGCCGTATCCCGGTGCCGGGCCTGATTTTCCTGGCCGAGCCAGGTATCGACCAGCTCGAGGACTACCGCAACGGGAGCTACCGGCCCCGCTACAACTGGTACCGTACTACTTTCCGGGTCCCGGAAAGCCTCGATGGCCTGCACGCAGTGCTCACCATACTCAAGAGCAAGTATACGACCCAGGTATACCTGAACGGGGTCGACCTGGGAAGGTCGATCGCCTGCTACACTCCGGTCGAGTTTCCGGCGGATGGAGCTGTCGGCTGCGGCAGGGAGAACGAGCTGCTGGTCTGCGTGGGAGACAGGAAGTGGCTCCCCGCTGCTGCGGCCGGCAGCACGGACAAGGAGAAAGTCGCTTACTGGCCGGGGATCTGGGATGACGTTTACCTGTCTTTTACCGGCCCTTTCCGCATCGACCGCACCCTAACACTGCCCTCCGCTGCACAGGGCAAGCTTACTGTCAAGCTCCTGGTGCGCAGTTTTTTACCCTCGCAGGTCCAATACGGCGACAGGATGTACGACACCTGCAGGGTGCAGGTTTCGGTCCGTGAAAAGAAGTCGAGCGCACCGGCCGCGGGACCGGTCGAGTGCACAGTGGCTCTCAAGCGGGACAACCTTACCGAGACTGCGATCGAGGTCCCCATCCGGGAGGCCCGCCTGTGGTCTCCGGAGGACCCGTTCCTCTACACGGCGTCGGTTGTCCTGCGGGATAAGGACGAAACGGTCAGCGACAGCACCGGGGTCGATTTCGGTATGCGTGATTTCGGCCGCACCGGCAAGCACTTCTCCCTGAACGGCAAGCAATATATGCTGCGGGGCACGAATATCACCCTGCACCGATTTTTCGAAGACCCCGAATGCCGGGCGCTGCCCTGGGACCGGGAATGGGTGGCCAGGCTGCTCCGGGAGATCCCCGGGCAGCTCGATTGGAACGCCATGCGTATCTGCGTGGGTATCGCCCCCTCGTTCTGGTACGACATCGCGGATGAGGCCGGGCTCCTGCTGCAGAACGAGTGGCTCTACTGGCAGAGCCACGGCTGGGACGACCAGGTGCGGGCCGAGTACAGGGATTGGGTCTGGAGCGATGGGAGCCACCCGAGTATCGTGATCTGGGATGCCATCAATGAAAACTGGGACCCTTTCATCGGCAACGTGCTGATCCCGGAGCTGAAAGCCCTGGACCCGACACGCATCTGGGATGCCGGCTACATGACCTCGGAGCATATGACCCTGGATGAGATGGACGAGCCGCATCCTTACATGGTGTACGGGCACCGGGACGACCTGAAAGAGACCCTGGACCGGGCTCCCTACCCCCTGGGCGACCTGCATTACTGGCCCGAAGACAGGCAGCAGATCCTCAACAGCAGCGCGGCGCAATTAGCCAATGAGTACGGCTGGATCTGGCTTTGGCGCGACGGCCGCCCGGCCAAGCTTACCGTGAACACCTTTGCCTATTACCTCTGCGAGCGGGCAACCCCGGAGCAGCGCAGGCAACTGCAGGCCTACTGGTTCCAGCTCCAGACCGAATGGCTGAGGACCGAGCGCTCGCTGGCCGGTGTGCTGGGTTTCTGCTACCTGACCAACAATTTCGGTTTTACCGGAGACTGGTTTATCGGGAAGATCGCCGGGCTGGAACCGGGACCAACCCTGAGCTGGAGCCGGCACTGTTTCGCACGGGCAGCCGTTTTCATCGACCTGCAGGACATGCGCTACACCAAGCACCTGCCGCCTTTCCGTCCGGGTTCGCAGCTCGCTTTCGACCTGGTGGGCGTGAACGACCTGGCGGAGACTGTCGAGGGCCGGGTGGTGCTGCGGCTCCTTGATTCCGGCGGGGGCGAGAGTGCCAGTGAAACTTACCAGATACGCATACCGGCCTTTTACAAGCAGTACCTGCCCGCCTGCCTGACCCTGCCCGGGCAGGCCGGCGGCTACCTGCTGCTGGCCGAGTTTTTCCCTGAGGGTGGGGCGGGACAAGGGCCGGTAATCAGCCGGCGCTACCTCAAGGTGGGGGATCAGGAGCGGTACGGGTTTTACGATTTCGAGCCGGAGCGGCTGGAGTGACCTGCGGCCCCGGACACTGCGACTACTTATACGCACGGTCCGGAGAAAACCCGCCCGGACCGCCGGGCAAGGAAATTTGTTATTGCACCTGCCGCCCAAGTTGTTTAGAATGGGGTTATCTTCCCATCAGGCTTACCTAATGTCAATCATTCACGGACGGATTAGCGCTATGGACCCAAACTGGTATCACCCGTACCGTAAGCTCCTGCAAATCCCGGCAGCCGTTTTCCCGGCGGTTTTGCTACTGGGCCTTGGCTGTGTCGCCGGGCCGCCGGCCAGGGGAAAGCCGCTCGACGGGATAAAGGTCATCTGTGTCTGGACTGTCGAGGCGAAAGACCCGCAAGCCGTGGACCGGGCAGTGGAGCAGGCGGATTCGCTCGGGTTCAACGCGGTCTGCTGGGACAGGCCCGGAGTGCCGGAGGCCTGCCACGAGCGTGGCATGAAGGCTTTCTCCCTGGTCAACCCGCTAGACCTGCGCGAGGGCGCTCAGCCGCAGGTGCTGGAGCCGGGCGAGGAGCTGCTCCCCGGTTATGACGGGGGCGACATACCGCCCGCACAGCTCTACCAGTACGGCGGCGAGCCGGTAAAGGGACACCGCGAGATCCTGGACCAGAATCTTACCTGCCCCAACGACCCCGGTGTGCTGGAGTATACCCTGAAGCGGATGGCACAGATGCAGGAGAGAGGATTTGACGGTGTTATCTGGGACTTCATCGGCTACCGGAACTACCACTCGTGCGAGTGCGGACTATGCCGTCAGAGGCTCGCCGAATTCAGCGCCGGCCACCCGGAGCTGGGGCAGGAGCAGGCGCGCAGCATCTTCTACGAGCAGGTCCTGGTCGACCTGTACAACACCCTTTACCGGGAGGCCAAGGTCCGCGCCCCGGAGCTGATCATCGCCAACCATATCCACCCGGTGTTTCTCCCGGATATTTTTTACGGGCACAAGGTGAGGGTGGATTACGCAGGTATCACGGTGTCCTGGTTTTTCACGCCGCACTGGCTCCTGGGCAAAGTGAGGAACTACACCGGGAAAGTGGTCGGCGGGCCGTATGTCTTCAAGGAAGTCGAGGGCATGCCGATGATCGGGTTTTATGCGGACGGCGAATATGCGCGGGACCGCAAGAACGCCCAGAGGCTCGAGCAGGAGTTCGGGATCCTCAGGAAGTCCGGGGCGCGTCACCTGATTATGTGCGAGCTGGGCCATATCCTGCGGGACAAGGGTGCGGCCGGGGTGGTCAGGCGGGAGCTGGCCGGGGAGTAAGGGCCAGGCGAGCCGGTGAGAATGTTTTGGGGCTGGAGAGGTGACTGCTAGCGGGGGCGGGCTGGCATCCTTTTTGC
>JAFGTO010000033.1 GCA_016934095.1 Candidatus Glassiibacteriota bacterium | reverse complement strand
CACCTCAAGGCAGAGTTTCCGCCGATCTCCGAGCCAGAGCCGGTCCCGTCCGAGATCAAGACCCTGGGCGACCTGCGGGTCTTCCCGGACGGTATGCTGCCCGAGGCCGCGATCCACGGCCGCAGGGTAATCGACAACTGGCAGGAGGCCTCGGAAAAGGCCTTTACCCGGATGCTTCCCGGCTCCGCCGCAGAATTTGGCAGCTTTGCCTCCACTTTCCGGCATAAACTGGCCCTGGTGCTCCAGCTCGACCTGCCGGCGCCGGGAGAGCTGCTCTCCGTCGTGGAAAAGGAAACCGGCCGGTCAGACCTCACTCATACCAGGACCGTGCTCGGCAGGCAGGGAAAGCAGGACCGGGTCGAGCTGGAATCGCTAACTCCCGCCGCTGTCAAGCTGGGGACCCTGCTGCTGGTCTACCCTGAGGAGTGGGGCGGCCTGATCGACCCCGGCAGCGGCGAGGTGCCGCCCTGGGTCGGGCCGCTGCTCGGCAAAGGCTACCGGGTCTGCCGGGTCAGCGGCTATGCCTCAGGCCGGCTGAGCATCCCTCAGCGGGCCTGGGACTCGTACTCCTGGCCCTGGGCCTACAACCGCGACAACCGGCTCAATGGGATCCAGGACATCCTCACCGCCCTGGAATATCTCGGGCAGGCCCGCCCGGATGAGCCCCTTACCCTGGCAGGGCTCTCGCACTGCGGCCTCTGGTGCGCCTTTGCAGGCGCGGTTTCCGGCCGGGCCGACAGGGTGCTGGCAGACCTGGAGTGGAGGGACCCGGGTTATGAGGGGGAGCTTCTGAGCCTGCTTCCGGTGGGGAGTATCAGGCGGGTGGGAGATTTCCGCACAGCCGCACTGCTGCTGATGCAGCAGGGGCTGGTCCTGCTCAATCCGGCGGAGGGGTTCGACCGCGCCTGGTACGAGGAGATGGGGCGCAAGCTCGGCCTTTCCGGGAACCTGGTATTCGAGGAAATGGATAATATCCGGCGGCTGGCCGGCCTGTTATAATTTACCGGGCTTCCAGAGAAAAGCCAGGGGCGGCCCGCACGGGCCGCCCCTGTAGTTTTGGGCCCGGGCAGAAACCGGTCTCAGGCGAAAAACTCATCCTCCAGCATCAGGCACAGGCAGTGGTAGATCGGCAGGTGGTATTGCTGGATGTGGTGCACTTCGCCGGCCGGTGCCCGGATGACAATGCTGGCCAGCTCGCCCAGCCTCCCTCCCTGCCCGCCGGTCAGGCCGATGGTGGTCAACCCTTTGGCCTCGGCCGCCTGCACCGCGGCACAGACATTCCTGGCCCCGCCCGAGGTGCTGATCCCTACCAGGATGTCTCCCGGAGCTCCCAGGGCCCAGACACCCTGGGCGAAAACCAACTCGGCGGAGATATCGTTGGCCACCGCGGTGTTGAGCGCCGCGAAAACGGTCAGCGGTATGGCGGGCAGGGCTTGCTGCAGGGAGCCGGCCAGCAGCGGCGGCAGCTTTTTCCGCCACTTTTCCGGCAGCGGCCTTTTTTTCCTGAAACCCTTGTTCAGCTCGGCGCTCCAGTGCTCGCAGTCGGCCGCGCTCCCGCCATTGCCGCACAGCAGCACCTTTCCCCCATCCCGGTAACACCTGCTCATCGCCTGGAAAGCTTTCTCGATGTCTCCTGCCGCGGATTCCAGCTCCGGGTGGCAGTTCAGCAGCTCGCGGATGTGTTCGTTCACGGTGGAATTCTCCCGGGTGTGAAAGCTTCGTTTTGCAGCCCCGGACGTTTCCTGCGCGCCCGGTCAGACACGCCCTTCCCGCCCGCACCTGCGCGAAAGCTCGCCGTGCAGGGCGGGAAGGAAAACACGGTTATCGGCCGACAGGTAGCGCATGGTCCCGCCCATGCGGCTGAAACTCTTGTTGTAGCGCAGGTAGTAATCCGGGCTGTGCTCCGGCGGCTCCCCCTTGCTCCAGTCCCTATCGGAGCGGGCCAGGTCTACCACCAGCAGGTAATGGCCCCCGATACTGCCGCCTGCCTGCAGGGCCAGGTTCTGCGCCATGGACATGGATTTTTCGAAAACCATCGGCGACATCACCGCCGAGCCTACCGAAAGGTAGACCCCGGAGGAAATGCGGCTGACACTCCCGGCAAAGGTGAGGAAGTCGCGCTCTGCCGCCCGGCCCAGCAGGGGACCGTAATTGAGCGGGTGGTTGTAAATGATGTCGTGGCCGAACATCGGGTGGCCGGTGAACGGCACCCCGAGACTGAAAGCCGCCGCCTGGACACTGTAGCTTTTCCAGCGGTGCCCTATCTCCAGCCTGCCGGGCGGCAAGCCGAAGCGCCGGACCACGGACAGCAGCTCAGCCGCGGCGGCAGAGCGCTCCGGGTCGGTCCCCAGGCACCCGGCGGCCTCGGCCTCCAGGTCTTGCGCGGAGGGGACCTCCAGCGCCTGTCGCTCGATCATCGCCCCCACGGCCTCGCCGTAGCCCATGCCCCGGTAGGCCCCGACATTCAGGGCCAGGTTGAGGTAGTACCCGGTCTCCTGCCAGTTGCCGAATTCGCCCCGCTGCACTCCGCCCCTGACATCCTCGCTGGTCATCCCCTGGAAAGCGATCTCCCAGTCATGGATGATCCCCGCCCCGTTGGTGGCCAGGTGGGTCAACCAGCCGTTCTCGACCAACGAGATCAGCACCGGGCCGAGGCCGTTCTT
>JAFGTO010000308.1 GCA_016934095.1 Candidatus Glassiibacteriota bacterium | reverse complement strand
CAGGTAGTAGCCGGTGCCGCAGCCGATCTCCAGGGCTTTATCGAACCGCGGGCCGAGACCGTTCCTCTCGAGCATCTCCAGGGCATATTCGAAGGTTTTCCACCTGGTGGTGAAGTAATTCCGGTACCTGCTGAATTCGTGCCTGGCAGGCTCCAGCTTGTCCAGGTGGCTGTCAATCCTGCTCAAGGTTTCTCCTGCCATCGTTATCCTGGTTTGTCGGATGGTTGTCCAGTTTCCGGGGCATCTTTCCGCACCGGGGCCTGGTTTCACTCTGCACGAATGCCACAGGAATACTGCAAGTACGCTCTAAATTAGCTCATCCCGGCAGGGCAGTCAAGCCAGCCCGGAAAGCCTTTGCCGCGAGACAGTCTTGACTGGAACATGTTAAAAGGAGTAAATTAGAAATTAGACTGACTTGAGGGAGCTTTTCCCGGTACGGACCGGAAAAAGCTACCAGGCACTACGGAGAAAAACCTGATGGGATCACGGCATGTTCGGGTCAACAGCGAAAACAGCGCCGATATTTTCTGGCAGGGGATGGGTGGCTACCTCTGGGCGGTTTACGCCGGAGTGGAAGATTACTCGATGGCCCCCGACGAGATGGAGCTGACCGAGGTACAGATCGCCAAGCTAAAAGCCTGTCCCGGCTGGAACGACCCGAATGCACCGGAGCACGCTCCGCACCCGCTGATCATAGACTGAGAAGGTCTGCCCCAGCTCTTGCAGTCGGCCAGTCCCACGGCTTTTACCTGGCCCGGCATCACTCGCTGAGGTACCTGGCCTCTTGCCTGCCTTTTTTCTCATCCACGAAATACAGCAGGATCCCCCCGGCGATAAACATCAGCGATATCGAGCCGATACCTATGCGCGAGGAGATATCGGGGCTGTACCCCATGGATTTTAACAGCCAGACAACTCCCGCCAGCAGCAGGGGACCGATAACCGCCGCGAACTTGCCGAGCATGTTGTAGAAGCCGAAATACTCGGCCGACTTGTTGACAGGGATGATCCTGGTATAGAACGAGCGGCTCAAGGCCTGGATCCCGCCCTGTACCAGCCCGATAAGCACGGCGAGGACATAGACATCGGCCTTGCTTTGGATGAAAGCGCCCCAGAGCGAAATAAACAGGTAAGAGGCGACAGCGATGAGCAGGGCGCGCTTGGTGCCGAGCCTGCCCCCCAGGTAGCCGAAGCCGATGGCACAGGGGAAGCCGACGAACTGGGGGATGAGCAGGGCGGGGATCAGCACGTCTTCCCGGAAACCGAGGTTCTGGGCGTGGTTGATCGCCATCCGGATGATCGTATCCACCCCGTCGATGTAGAGCCAGTACGCCAGCAGGAAGAGGAAGACGGTTTTCAGGTGGCGGATCTCGTGAAAGGTACCTCTCAGTTGGTTCAAACCCGCCCGCACCATTTGCAGGCCGGATACCGGCTGGCTGGCCTCGGGCTCTTTCACGAAAAGGAAGATCGGCACCGAGAAGGCCGCCCACCAGATCCCCACCGAGAGGAAGGCGAACCTGACAGCTTCATCCCGGCCGGCGAACCAGAAAGTTTCGGGCCTGAGCACCATCCAGGCATTCAAGGAAAAAAGGATGCCCCCGCCCAGGTATCCCAGGGCATAACCCAGAGCGGAGACGAAGTCCATTTTCTTTTCCGAGGCCACCCCGGTGATCAGCGAATCGTAGAAGATGTTCCCGCCGCAGAACCCGATGCAGGACAGCACGTAGAGCATGACCGCCAGCGGCCATTCGCCCTTCGAGACCAGGTACAGCGAAGAGGTCATCACTACGCCCAGAAAGGCAAAGAACATCAGGAATTTCTTCTTGGCGGTACCCCGGTCGGCGATGGCTCCCAGCAGCGGGGCGGACAAAGCCACCACGATACTCCCTACGGAGTTTGCCAGGGCCAGGAGGATCTGGGTGTTCGATTCATCGAGTCCGGCTCTCCAGTATTCCCTGAAAAAAAACGGGAACAAACCGGCCATGATCGAGGTGGCGAAAGCCGAGTTGGCCCAGTCGTACATGGTCCAGCCGAAGACAGCTTTCCTGTTGTCGAGCTGCATATTCCTGTCCGGATCCATTGTCCCGTGGTACAGGGAAGAGTCTGGAGAAACGCTGTTCCCGGGTTACGATACGGCAGCCGGGAAACAAGGCCCCGGGCCTCTTGCGGTAACAGGCCCGGGGATAACAGTAAAGCCTTTTCCCGTTTATCTGCAGGAGAGCCGGGTGCTTTCGACCCTCTCAGGCCCGGTCCGCCGTGTCGCCGATGTCGGCGTGGTAACTCTGCAGGCTCCTGGTACGTCCGATCTCCTGGCGCCGGGCGGCTATCCCTTTGGCTGCCGCGATCGCCGCGGCGGTAGTGGTGATGTAGGGGATCTTGTGCCTGATCGCCGCCTTGCGGATATAGGAGTCATCCACGGCGCCCCGCTTGCCGATAGGGGTGTTGATTACCAGTTGGATCTCGCCGTTCTTGATAGCATCGGCGATGTTGGGGCGGCCCTCGTGGATTTTCAGGATCGGCTCGGCGGCGATCCCGTGCCCGGCCAGGTAATCGCTGGTCCCCCGGGTCGCTTTCAGGGCGAAACCCAGCTCGGTGAAACGACGCGCCGCCTCGAGCGCACCGGCTTTATCGCTGTCGGCCACTGTAACCAGCACGGTGCCCCCGGACGGCAGGCGCTGCCCAGCGGCGTCCTGCGCCTTGTAGAACGCCAGGCCGTAGTTGTCCGCCAGGCCCAGCACCTCGCCGGTGGACCTCATCTCCGGCCCCAGCAGGGGGTCCACTTCAGGGAACATGTTGAAGGGGAACACCGCCTCCTTGACTCCGAAATGCGGGATCGGCCGTTTCCGCAGGTCCAGTTCGTTCAGCTTCCTGCCGAGCATGACCTGGGTAGCCAGCCGCGCCATGCTGATGTTGCAGACCTTGCTCACCAGCGGGACCGTGCGGCTGGCCCGGGGATTGGCCTCGAGCACGTACACGGTGCCGTCGGCAATGGCATACTGGATGTTCATCAGGCCCACCACGTTGAGCTCGACAGCTATTTTCCTGGTGTACTCCTCGATTGTCTCGATGTGCTCGCGCGGGATACTCACCGGGGGAATCACGCAGGCGGAATCGCCCGAATGGATGCCGGCCAGCTCGATATGCTCCATCACCGCCGGCACGAAAGCATCGGTCCCATCCGCAATGGCATCGGCTTCCGCCTCGATGGCGTTCTCCAGGAACTTGTCGATCAGGATCGGCCGCTCGGGCGATACCTCGACCGCCTTGGCTACATATTCGCCGAGCATCTGCTCATCGTGGACAATCTCCATGGCCCTGCCGCCGAGCACGTAGGACGGGCGCACGATCAGCGGGTAGCCGATCCGCCCTGCAAT
>JAFGTO010000307.1 GCA_016934095.1 Candidatus Glassiibacteriota bacterium | reverse complement strand
GCACACACGTCCGCTGCATCGGTAGCAAATACTCCTCCGAAACCCTCTGCCGAGTAAGCGTAAACACCTGTCCCGCTGCTTTGGCTTTCCGCCGCTACGGCAGCATACTCGCCTTCCGCAACAGCCCAGACGCCGTTCCTGGTCATTGAATGTCCATATACTCCCGAGCCTTCGCCCGAGTTGCTTCCGCCGACAGCAGCGTATCCTCCTTCCGCCTCGCCCCAGACTCCATTTCCGGAATTCGAATACCCGTAAATACCGGAACCACTGCCTTCGTTTTCAACGAAGATATTGGGATACTCGCTTTCGCTCCAGCCCTTGAAAACATTGGTATTCCCATCTGTCGAGGCGTAAATGGTTACGTAGCCCTCGGAGTTGTTATAGGCCCAGAGGGCATTGCCCATCTCCGCGAAGGAATACATGCCATCGCCCTCACCGTAGTTATAAGCCACCATGGCAGGGTCTGTCGACCCGCTGTTCATGGCCAGGATGGCCGCACTGTCCGCAGATAAAGCGTCAATCCCCACGTCGTTCGATTCTTCATTGTAGATATTCAGCCTGCCGCTGAGAGTGCCGCCTTTGAGCGGGAGCTTCTCCGCATCCAGCTCCTGGATGGCCGAGTTGACATCCGTACTGGAGATCCCCCCCGAGGGCGTGATTCGAATCGTGGCGCTCTCGGCCCGCAGGGCGTAAGGTACGGCAAGCAGACGTTTCCGGGGCTTGAGCTCCGGGTCCGAGCCGATCTTGACACCCAGGTACCTTTCGCCGCTCTGGAAGATCTCTCCGGTCAGCGGCACCGTTTTGCCGAGCATCACATCGGCCAGACCATCCACGATGGCCACGTTCTGCTGTTCGCTCCAGACCGCTGTCCCACCCTCGGCCTGTGCGTAAACGGCGAAAGTGATGGCGCGCGTGTCATTCACCGGCCCTGCCTGCTCGTCGATGATCCGCGCCTGATAGGAGATCATCCCCGGCACCTGCGCCTCGAGCCGGTAACCGGCTGGCAGGCCGAGCAGCATCATGATCAACAGGGTCCGACCGGTAATTCTTAACATGGGTATCTCCTTGCAGGTGTCGATAGATAGCGATGGTCTATTTCATCAGGATCATTTTCCTGGTCAACTGGCTTGGGCCGTGGCGCAGGCGGAAAAAGTAGACCCCGGAGGAGGCTTGCCTGCCCTGCTCATCCGTGCCGTCCCAGATGACAGTGTAGTTCCCTGGCATCAGGGTCTGATTGACGAGCGTCTTAATCTTCCTGCCCCTGAGGCTGTAGATTTCCAGATGGGTCGCGGAAGGGAAGCCGCCCGCCTCCGGTATCCTGAACCGGATGGCGGTCGATGGATTGAACGGGTTGGGCTGGTTCTGGTCAAGTGCAAGCTCGCCGGGGCCCGGCAGCACGTTTCTTTGCAGGCCGTTATCCGGACCGGGGCCGCACAACTCGAAGCTGCCGTCGTACATCTCTACCCAGCGGACAGCAACCGCCGGACCGGGGGAGGACAGGCCGCGCAGCGGCCGGAAGCTCAGGAGAATTTCCGCTTCCTGACCGGGGCTGCCGGTGCAGAGCACAGCCAGCAGCAGGCTGCCTCCTTTCACGGCATTGACCTGCAACAGGCAAGCGGGGCTTGTTTCCGCCTTTACTCCCTCGAAAGAAAGCAGGGAAGCATCCCAGGTGGCCTCAAAGACCCAGGCGGCCGCATTTGAAGGCCGCGAGGCAACGCTTTCGGGCAGGGGAAGGGCATAACCGAGGTACCCATCCCCGGCAGATCCGGCAGGGCGGATCACGGAAACCGCGGACAGGGTCTGCGGGCTGCTTCTTGCAGGCCGCACGGCTGCCAGGGCGATACCTGTTTCGCTGCCGGGGACACGGCCCACCGGATACGGCGTGGGAAGGCCGACCGTATAAGCCAGAATCAGGTTCACATCGGCCGCATCGATCCCCCCGTTATTGTCGATGTCCCCCAAGCCTAGGTCCACACCCTGGGGAAGAGCCAATCCGCTGAGATGGGACAGGATGATCAGCGCATCCAGGATGTTGACCGCACCGTCCATGTTGACATCTCCAAGCAGGCCGAGCGTGCGGACCACCGCTTCTCCGTAAAGCGTTACGCTGCGCCGGGGGTTTCCATAATCGTTGCTGAAAATGGACAGCGACCCCTGGTAGCTCCCGGTTTCGGTGGGACGGAAGACAACCTCGACCAGCCTGGATGCGCCGGGTGAAAGGAAAAAGGAGGTTACCACCGGAAGGAAAGCCTGGTTATCAGAGAGAATGCTGGAAACTTCCAGCTGAGCCGCCCCCACGTTCCTGACCACAATCGTCTTGCGCGACGAGCTGTCCAGGGCGACTGTTCCGAACCCGATTGCCGTATCCGAGACGGCGATACCAGGCTGGTCGGCAAACTGGAAAAGGATCTGGGCGGTGTTGGAAGGGCCGCTCTCTCCGCCGGGGTAAACCGCCGTGGCTTTGTAATAGTAAGTTTGACGGTTGACGACGTTGCGGTCTATCCAGGTGGTGCCGGAGACCTCGGCTACCAAATAGTATTGGTCGATTTCAAAGTTGGCGGAAATGGAGCGGTAGATTTTATAGCCGGACGGCGTCTCGCCGGTCTGCTCGCCCGGCTGGACAGCGGAGCTGCCGGACGGAGTGCCGAATAAGGTATTCAGCAGGCCCAGTCCCGACGGCTGCAGGGCCTGCATCCCCCGTTTCCTCACCAGGGCGAGAGGGTCGAGCTCAGCGGCGGGATGCCGGCTGTCCGCAGCCTCACGGCCCAGGGCGGCCAGGGGGTCGTGCATGACGTCTCCGGGGACGACCGGGTCGCCGGCCCCTGAAACGCCGGAAGCCAAGCCATTTACGCGGCTCAGGCGCAGCTCGTAATTCCCGGTGCTCAAATCGCAGCCAACACCTATGTAATACGTGCCCGGGGAGGTAAAATCATAGACCAGGCCCGGGTCTTTGCCATCCGCATAATAATCCACGGCCAACAGGGCGCCCGACTCATCAAAAAGGCCGATCCCGGCATCCAGCGGCGAGCCGATCGAGCGGGCGTCCAGGTCGATCTCGATGGCTGCGGCCTGATCCACGTAAAAGACGAAAGTGTCGAAATCATCCGCAGGATAAACGGCGCCTTTGATCCCTCCCCCGACATTGACCTGGTCCGCCAGGCTGAACCAGTCATTGGGTTCCACCTCTTCGGCTGTCAGGCTTACCTCGAACATGGTGATCGAGATGCCGCTGATCGTCTCGCCGGAGGCAATGTCGAGGACGTCCGGCTCCTGATCGCTGTTTTCATCGATGTAGCCGAAAAAGTCGCCCTCCGAGTACTCTCCGTCGCTGTCGGAATCGTACCAGGCAAGCGAGGTATAATTGCCGGGAGTCACGTTTGCGAAGCTGAAGCTGCCGTCCGCACCCAGGCTCTGCAGATACAGATCCTCGGTCTCGTAGCCTCCCTCACCCTGCTCAATCAGGTAGACTACGCCGCCGGCGACACTGCCGCCGTCGATACGGGCCACCCGGCCCGAGACAGTGCCGGTCCCCAGGCTGGCGAAAGGATGCATGGTGATTGACAGGCCTGCCAGGTCGCTGTCCACGCTCAGCGAATCGGGCACGCTGTCGCCGTCCTGGTCGAGGAAGCCCTGCCAGTCATCCGGGTCGAATTTACTGTTGCCGTTGAGGTCCAGCAGGACTGTCAGAAAGTACATTCCGTGGGGGACACTGCTGAACTGGAACGCCCCAGAGGAAGAAGCCAGGGTAGTAAACTTGTTGTCCCTGACCCTCTTGTCCTGAAGGACCACCAGGGTATTGGCGACAGGGCCTGCGTCCTCGCGCCTCACAGTCCCCGAAACCTCGACTCCCGCTGTCGCCTCCCCGGCCGGTGAGAGCCAATTCAGCTCGACTCCCCGCTCTTTGAGGCGCAGGACCAGGTTTTTCGGCGGGAGGAGCTCGGGGGAGTCTTCAACCAGGGAGCCGACTCCCACCGCGGCCCAGGCCCTTTCCACGCTTTGGGCAACGGCAGGGTCATCGCTGTAGAGGATATTCGCCGCCTGGACAGTTGCCTGGCGGCAGTCCTCGAAACTGGAAGTAGGCACCAGAATGTTGGTCAGGGTATAGAAGAGAAGCAGCTCGAGCTTGTCTTTACCGAATCCGGCCACCTCCACGCCCTCGAAAGTTCCGCCCTCGGACATCAGGTAATAGGCTTTGCAGGGGATGAGCATGTTCCAATGCACGCCTCCCCAGTCGCCGTCGCGGGTCACCGGGAGGTCTTTGTACCTGCTCATGTGGTCCGGGTAGCCGGTTTCCGGCGGGTTGGCGATATTGCGGATGAATCCCCCCCTGCTGTAAAGGTCTTCACCCATCAGCCAGTCGTCCCTGTCTATCATGGCGCCGAAAAAGTCGCTGAAGGATTCGTTAATGGCCCCGGACTGGCTCTCGTACCTCAGGTCTGCCGAGGATGCAGTTACCGCGTGCTGGAACTCGTGGGCCACGACATCCAGGGCGGCAGAGAAGGGATAGTATTCGTACCCATCGCCCAGGCCGAAAAACATGGACCGGCGATATCCCCACCAGCAGGCATTATTGACCCACTCGTCATCGCCGAGGTTGACCACCGCATTAATAGTCGAGCCGTTCCCATCCCAACTGTTCCAGCCGTGCACCTGGAGGTAATAATTATAGACAATCCCCAGGAAAGAGAAGGCATCCACCGCGGCCTGTACTGTTTTATTGCCTTTGAACACGGAGTCTCCGTAGCTTTCCAGCAAAGCCAGGTCTTCCACCTCACTGATATCTCCAATGAGCGAGCTGCGGGCATCGTAGACGGAGATACTCTGATCGTAGCCCATTTGCCCGTCCATCCCCCAGCGAAGGGAAATATCTTTCAGGTAGTAGACATTCCCGGATACGGTTTCGGAGCGGGTCAGGCGCAGGTCCCGCCTGATATCGCCGGTGCCGTAACCGATCCCAGTGGTCGCGGTCTCGGAGTAATTGACATTATCGTAGGACAGCAGGATAGCTCCAGAGCCGGCATCCACGTAACAGACCATCTCGTGGAACCCGGCTTTTGCGCCTGCAGTAGCCAGAACGACCCGGTAAGCCAGGCGCAGGCTTCCCTCCACGGGAAAGAAACCCAGGGTGCATGAATCAGGGCCGGCGAGGTCCGCAGGGACGATGTCCAGGTCTTTCATGGCCCCGGCAATTGCACGCTGGGCACTGATCCCGGGCGCCGACCCTCCGGCGTCGTTCGGGTAATAGGTGCCGTTAGCCATCCAGACCCTTCCCGCGGCATCGCTGTGCACAACCATCTGCGCGCCGAATACCGGCAGCTCTCCCACCCTCTGATCCAGCCTGACATGGTGCCCGCCGAGGTTATCGGCCCTGACAGAGCGACAGACGAATTCCTCTCTTGCATCGCGGATGCGAAAAATACCGCGGGTGAGGTTCAGGAACCTCTTGCCGGCTTCCCCAGGCTCGGCCGGGATGGGTGCCGTAGTGCCGCCTATCAGGAAACTGGGCACCGGGCGGTCTGAGGTGAAGCGGACATGCCAGTCCGGCCTGCTGGAGTTATTCAGCTCCTGGAGGGCCTGGAGCTGGGCGGCATCCAGGGAGCGCTTGCTTTTCTGAGCATAGACCTCAGGCTGGGAAATATGGAAAAGCAGGTAAAAGAGGAGGAAGAAAAGAAGGGGAATGGTTTTTCTGGACCCGGGTGGATTCATGGCTGGAGGAGACCGGATAAGTTGTTTTACCGGAATAAGTCATCCGATATTTTTCGAGCAAGAAAGACTCTCCCGGTCCGTTTGACCTGACCGGCCCGGAAAAAAATAACGGTAAAACACGGCCCATATTCTTTCTTACCATAACTGGCTATATCATGTCAACATAATTTTTTTGCGGGCCTGGATGGATTGATTTGTGCTATGAGGTGCGCAGTAAAAACAAGTCGGACGTTTTGGGTTGAAAGTCCAAAAGCGCTTTAAAAACCATACTGCTGCCGGCTGAAGCCGGCAGGCTGGTCGGCCTTAAGCTCGAACGGATGGATTGAACGCCCGAGCGCATTCCTCGCGGCTTGCCGCTGAGGTCAAGCGAGCGAAGATAAATAATCAAGAATACCCTGACGATCTAAGATTTTCCTTGAGCTTGGCTCACGGGGAGTCTTCAACTCTTTTTCAACAGGCCTCTGAGCAGAATATTCTTTTGCGGCCGGCTCTTGCAAAAGAACAAAGATTCTATTATGGTGTATAATCACGAAACGGTTCTGACTGCAGGAGGTTATCGACTTCCGTGGTGGACCTTGAAAAAGGGTTATACTGGATAATCTTTTTCCCTTTACAGTTACCCTCTATCATCCCCCCGGTAAAACTTCGAGCGACCGCTGTACAGGCCCGGCCAACAAGGCTGGCCGGGCGTGCCGGTTCCCCTGATTCTAATCGAGCACTCAATCAAGGCAGTTGATCCGGTCTTTACCGGATTTATAAAACCGCCGCCGGGAGGTGGCAGGCAGGGCATCTGCATGGTATCGGATAATATGCCGGCTGTGCGGGAATATTTCCCCGCTGAGCAGGCAGTTCCCGAACGAATAAAGAAATTCCTGGAAATTGACTATCCCCGCGGCAGAGCCGCGAGGTATTAAGCCAATTTCCTG
>JAFGTO010000032.1 GCA_016934095.1 Candidatus Glassiibacteriota bacterium | reverse complement strand
GCCAGGATCAGTCCCGCTATCATGATTACCTCGCGCTGCAAAGTGTGTCGAAACGGTTGAGACCACGGCAGGGTGCTGAAAAATCCTTAAATACCAGGAGGTTCGGCTGTCAGAGCCGTGCTCCGGGAATAAGCTCCCTGGTATGATCCTGCCGAAAGAACTTTCATTGTGGTTAGAAGATGGTATGCCACCTGCAGGGCTGCATGCCTTGCCCTTGACAGCAGGTAAAATATTATCTTTGAATTGAGGGTGGCGAGGTCTTTTCCATCAACCTGCTAGAGCTCCACCGTTCCCCGGCGGATCACCGGCCTGCCGGCAGCCCGTCGGGTGGCGATCATCTGGGCCAGGATGCTCACCGCGATCTCGGCCGGGGTCTCGGCCCCGATTTCCAGGCCGACCGGCGCATGCACGCGCTCGAGCTCCTGCTGCAGCACGCCCCTCGATCTCAGGTCCTCCCAAAGCAGCTTTACCTTGCGCCTGCTGCCGATCATCCCCAGGTAGGAGACCGGGAATTCAAGGGCGCGCTCGACAACCTCCCGGTCCTGGAGATGGCCACGCGTAACCGAGACCAGGTACCAGCCCGGACCGGGATCGATCCTGCCGAAAGCCTCGGCCGGACCGCAGACCAGTATCTCTGAGCTCTCCGGGAAACGGTCCCGCGAGGCGAACTCGCCCCGGTCATCTACTACCACCACTCTGAACCCGGCCAGGGAGGCCATGCGGCAAAGTGGCTGTGCCACGTGGCCGGCGCCGAAAATCACCAGTGTGGGGTCCGGATGGAGCGGATCGACCAGGAAACCCTGCAGCCCGGGCATGTCCCCGGGCCTGCTTTCGAGTTCAAGGTAAAGGGAGTCCTCCCGGTCGAGCAGGCCCGCGGCCGCGGAGATTATCTTCCCGTTCCACTGCGGGTCGGCCAGGGAGCCGGCCAGGATTTTATCTCCGCGGAAAATGACCCGGGTGGTCCCGGGCGCTTTCCCGGGATAGGCCGTAACCACCGCCGTGGCCATGGCCACCGGCCTGGAGGCTCCCAACTCTCCAACCACGGCCCGGAAATTCTCGAGCTCCGAGCCGGTGGGAAAGACCACCTCGGTGTACAGCCCCACCCTGCCGCCGCAAAGCATCCCCTCACGGGCCGCCTCGGCTGCCTCGAACTCGAGGTCGGTGATTGCCGGCTGCTCCTCCTGCAGGGCCTTGCGGGCCGCCCGCAGGGCCTCGGCCTCGAGTATCCCCCCGCCGACAGTGCCCAGGCTGGAGCCATCCTCCGGGACCAGCAGCCTGGAGCCGGCCGGGCACGGGACCGAGCCCGTGCGGCTGATCACCGTGGTCAGCGAGACTTTCTCCCCTGCTTCCAGCAGGGCGAGCAGCCGCTCGAATAGCTCTGACATGGCCGGCGCTCAGGCTAGCTGCGACTTGAAGCATTCACGGCCCGGGCCGCATTCCCGCGCCGAGACAAACTTGTCATCCGGCCCGACCGGCCCCTGGGTCAGCAGGCACCAGCAGTCCTGCTCGGGTGATCCCCCGGGAAGGTAGGCCTCGCCTGCCTGGTTGGCCACATAATACTGCTTGGACCGGTGATACTTGCATACTTTTTTCAGCAAAGACAGGGTTGAATCCGCCATTTCCGACTCCTTGGTCAGGTCCGGGCCTCAGACCTCGACTCCTGCGGCCCTCAGCACCGCCCGCTTGAGAATTGTCTTAGTCAGTTGGACTTTGTATCCGTTCTCTTCCATAGGCTCGGCACCGGCCACCGCGGCTTCCGCGGCTTTTTCCACCACGGCCAGAGCGATCGCCTGGCCGCTCAGTATTTTTTCGGCCGCTGTCGAGCGGTGGGGCACCGGGGCTACGCCGGCAAGCACCACCGAGGCCCGGCGGCAAGTCCGGCCCTGCAGCTCCAGGACGACCGCCGCGCCCACCAGGGCGAAATCCCGGCTCTCGCGCTCCTTGAATTTCAGGTAACAGCTCCTCTGGCCCTCCCCTGGCGGGGGCACGCTGATCCGGGTGACAATCTCCCCAGGCCCGAGGATGTTTTCCCTGGTCGGGTCGCTGGACGGCAGCACGAAAAATTCATCCAGGCCCACTTCCCTTTCCCCTCTGGCCGAGGTAATGGCGACCCGGGCGCCGAGTGCCATCAGGGCCGGCGCAGTATCGGAAGGATGGACAATGAAACAAGGTCCCCCATCGATAATGCAATGGTACTTGTTGCGGCCGGAGACAGCGTAGCAGTGGCTGCCGCCTTTCCTCAGGCAGGGGTACTCTTCTCCGCGGTAGTACCAGCAGCGCGGCCGCTGGCAGATGTTCCCGCCGATGGTCCCCACGTTGCGCAGCTGCGGCGAACCCACCGATTCGGCAGCTTCGGCCAGGGCCGGGTAGCGTACACGGACCTGCTCATGCCCGGCGACTTCTGCCAGGGTCGCCAGGGGACCCAGGGTGAGCCCCTGGCTGCGGCTGTACTTTATCCGGTCGAGCCCTTTGATCGATTTGAGGTTCACCAGGCGGTCCGGTGAGATATAACGGTTCTTGATCTCGCCGATCAGGTCGGTCCCGCCGGCCAGGGCCCGGCTGTCGCTCCCGGAGTCGCCCAGCACCGCTACCGCATCCTTTACATCCGCTGCATTGTAATAGCTAAAGGCTTTCATCGGGCGCCTCCTTTGTTAGCCAGGGCTTCCAGCACCACATCCGGGGTCATCGGCATCCTGCGGACCCACGCGCCGGTGGCATTGTAGACTGCGGTGGCCAGGGCGCCGGCGGTGGGGATCCGCGGAGGCTCTCCCAGGCCGATCGGGCCGCGCTCGGGCATCTCATCGATAACCACCTCGATCTCGGGGGTCTCCATCGTGCCGGCCAGCTTGTAGTTTTCCATGTTCGGGTTGACCATCAGCCCGGTGTTGGGGTCCATGGTGCGGTCCTCGCAGAGCGCCCAACTGATACCCATGATAATCCCGCCGTTGATCTGGCTGCGGGCGGTAAGCTTGTTCATCGGCATGCCGAAGTCCTGCACGGCGACAAACTTAACCGGCCT
>JAFGTO010000306.1 GCA_016934095.1 Candidatus Glassiibacteriota bacterium | reverse complement strand
ATATCCCGGGGATTTAATTTACTTTTTAACTTGTCTCGATGCTTGAAGTTATAAAATCGAGGCGATAATTTTATGAATAATTCGGGTTAAATCTGCCCAGGATGGATAGTCATCGATGAGTCAGACAGCATCCGGTTGCGACAGCGAAAGAATGAGTTCCGAGGGCACCACCGGTATGGCAGTTTCCGGCCTCGGCGAGGAAGTCGCCCTGGTTGAGCCTGCCCGGGATGGTTCGTTCAGGCGGAAACTCGGCGCCAAAAGGTCCCTTCGCAGAGCCCCCGTGGCCGATGAGGGACTTGCTGCGAATGATGACCCGGTAAAGCTGTATTTGCGCGAGATGGGGCGTGTCCCCCTGCTGGACCGCAAGGGAGAGGTCACGCTGGCGCAGGTGATCGACCAGGGAAAGCGAAAGATCAAATCGGCGGTCTTCGAGAGCCTTTTCTCCTACAAGCTGCTGCTGGAGGAGAAGGACAGGATAGAGAACGAGAACCTGGCGATCGAGGATTTCGTGGATGCCGACTTGAGCGATTGGAAAGGCGACTACCTGGGGCAGCGCGAGAAAAAGCGAATGATTAAGCGGCTCAGCAAGGCCGAGTGCCAGTATAAAAAGGTCCTGGAGCTGAGTGCCGCTTTATCCGGGGCCCAGGGTGCAGGTCGCCGGGAAATCGAGCGAAAACTGGGTGTGGAGTGCAAGCGTCTCAAGTCCATTTTTATGCGGATGCCGCTCAGCTACTTCCAGATTCAGCGCCTGGCGGAATCTCTGGAGGATATCAACGAAGAGATGGAGGACCTGGTCAGGCGCCTGACTTATCTGGACAGGATGATCAGGCGGGTGGAGAGAGCGGATAAGCCGCCGGGCGCGGCCGGGGTCAGGCGTTACCTGGCGCAGAAGGCAGGGATAGGCTATTTCGGAGACTGCCGTGCCGGGGATCTCAGGCAATACCGGGGCGAGATCGCCGGACGTCTCGAGCGGCTCGAAAACCAGTACGGTCTCGATTGGCACAGTTTCAGCCGTTTGGTCAGGAGGATAGACAAGTACACCGGGGCGGTGAACCAGGCCAAGCAAATGCTGATCAAGGCCAATGTCAGGCTGGTTATCTCGGTGGCCAAGCGCTATATCAACCGCGGCCTTGAATTTCTCGACCTGATCCAGGAAGGGAACAAGGGCCTGATGCGCGCCACCGATAAGTTCGACTTCCGTAAAGGCTACAAATTCAGCACCTACGCCACCTGGTGGATCCGTCAGGCCATCACCCGGGCTATCGCCGACCAGGCGCGGGTGATCCGTGTGCCGGTGCACATGATCGAGACCCTGAACAAGGTCAACCGCATTTCCTGGAAGCTGGTCCAGGAGAACGGCTGCGAGCCCAAGCCGGAGCAGATCAGCGACTGCCTGGGGCTGCCGGTGGAAAAAGTGCGCGAAGTGATCAGGATCTCTCAGGAGACCATTTCTCTCAACGACTTTGTCAAGGACAGCGACGACAGCCCGCTCGGGGAGCTGATCGAGGATACGGAAGTAGACTCTCCCGCCGCCAATGCCGCGTTTTCCATGCTCCGGGACCAGATCTCCACCGCCCTGAGCACTCTCACCACCCGCGAGGCCAAGGTTATCCGGCTGAGGTTCGGTATCGAGGATGGTTGTCCGCGCACCCTCGAGGAAGTGGGGGCGATCTTTAACGTTACCCGGGAAAGGGTGCGCCAGATCGAGGCCAAAGCTCTCAGCAAGCTGCGCCATCCCAGCCGCAGCGGAATCCTGCGCCAGTATCTCTTATTCCCCTGAAATAATGGTAGTTACCTTTATTCTCAGGATAGAAAAAGAAGGTTGACATCTACCGGGAAAAGAGTTATTTTTCTTTTTGCTCAAAAATTGAACTGGCTGGAGAGCGCACTCCCCGCGGGTTCAGTGGGCGACATGGGAGTAATCGTAAATACAGAAAAATGAGGGGTTTTCGCAGCTTGCTGCGGGGGGCCTTCAATCCTTGGGCCCATAGCTCAGTTGGTTAGAGCAGCGGACTCATAATCCGCCGGTCCTAGGTTCAAGTCCTAGTGGGCCCACCAGAATCGATTTAACGGGCGATTGGCTCAGCTGGTTAGAGCGTCCGGTTCACATCCGGAAGATCACTGGTTCAAATCCAGTATCGCCCACCATTTGAAAATAACGGTTCTCATGGAACGCTTTTTTTACAAGTGGTATATATCAGAGTTTATTTCCGCAAGGGTCAATGCCCGGTGAATAAAAAGTGTACCGCCCCCGGACGGTACACTTTTTTTTTCTCGGGCGAGCTGCTGATTCCGGATGGAAAAATCGAACAGAGACGACAGCAGAGATAAAACAGATGGAGGGAAACGATGGAAGTGATAGAGCTCCTGCTGAAGGTTCAGGGAATAGATCTTGCGATCAGCGAGCTGAAGGCTGAGCATGACACCATCCCCGGACAATTGGAGGAGTTGGAGAATAGCGCTAAAGAACTGGAACAGGCTGTCCAGAAAAAAGAAGCGGAGCTGAAAGAACTCAAGGTCGCCATGCGTGACGCCGATAGCAAAACCGGGTTACTGGATGAAACTGAGAAGAAATATAAACAACAGTTAATGGCAGTTAAAACCAACCGGGAATACTCGGCGCTGTTGACTGAGATCGAAAGCATAAAAAAGCAGAAAGAGGAAATAGAAGAGACCGCTATCAAGAACCTGGAGCGGATTGAAGAGATCCAATCCGGGATACTTGAGACAAAGAACAAGCTGGATGAATTCCGGAGCCAGAGCAAGGTTGAACAGCAAGAGCTATCCGGCAGGATCGAGGCTCTGGATGAAAAAATGGCCGTGGAAAAGCAGAAAAGGGATAACCTGGCGGTGAGGATCGATAAGCCGCTGCTCAGGCTTTACGAGAGGATCATGAACTCCCGGAACAACCGGGCGGTGGTTCCTTTGCAAAACGGAAGCTGCAGCGGCTGCTACGCCGTGGTTCCATTACAGAGAGTCGCCGACATCCGTAAGGGCGACCGGCTGCTGACCTGCGACATTTGCGGGCGCATACTTTATTACGAGGAAAGATAAGTAAGTCCGGAAGTGGACTGAACGAAGTGGAGAAGGCGGCCGCGGTCCGCCGTACAGGCGGGTCGAGGAAAGTCCGGACTCCATAGAGCCGGATGCTGGATAACTTCCAGGCAGGGTGACCTGACGGAAAGTGCCACAGAAAACATACCGCCGGCCCATCGGGCCGGTAAGGGTGAAAAGGTGCGGTAAGAGCGCACCGCCTGTCCGGCGACAGACAGGGCAGGGCAAACCCCATCCGGAGCAAAACCAAGTAGGGGAGGAGAGGCTGCTCGTCTCGTTTGACTCCCGGGTAGGTTGCACCAGAGCGGCTGGAGAGATCCAGCGCCCAGATGAATGGCCGCCACCGCGACTCCGTACCGAGCGCGGCACAGAATCCGGCTTATTCCCCTTTTCGTTCGTCTTCAGCTTATCTTTCCCATGTAGCAAATATCATTATATTTACAATATATAGTACAAAGTGAGGGCTGATGCAGTATCGCTGGGTAAGTCCACAAGTCATGGACGCGGATAAAGTACGCCTGGTTCAGGAAAAGTTCGGGCTGCACCCGCTGGTCTGCCAGATATTGTCTAACCGCGGGTTCCAGGATGTCGAGCAGGTCGAGCGCTTTCTCAAGCCCAGCCTCGACCATCTCCATGACCCGTTTATCATGAAAGGGATGGAACCGGCCGTAGACCGCCTGGCCCGGGCCCTCGCTAATAGGGAAAAAATTGTCATTTACGGCGACTACGATGTTGACGGTATCACCTCCATCTCGCTGATTGTCCGTTACCTGCGCGAGCTCGGCGGAGATGTCGGCTACTATATCCCCCACCGCATGGTCCAGGGATACGGCCTCTCGCCGGCGGCGATCGATAGTGTCGCCGAGATGGGCGCCTCCCTGGTGGTGACCGTAGATTGCGGGATAACAGCAGTCGAGGCTATCGATTATGCGAAATCGATAGGCCTGGAGATGGTCGTCACTGACCACCACGAAGCGGCGGAAGAACTGCCCGCAGCGGTGGCGATTCTGAACCCCAAGCAGGCCGGGGACAACTATCCGGAGAAAGAGCTCGCAGGGATCGGAGTGGCGTTCAAGCTCTGCCAGGGCCTGAGCATGAAACTGGGGTACGAGGTGGAACCGCTTTTCGAGCACCTCGACCTGGTGGCGGTCGGCTCGATCGCCGACATCGTTCCCTTGCTGGGAGAGAACAGGGTTTTCGCCAAGTTCGGCCTGGAGAAGCTGAGGTCATCGAGTAAGCCTGGAATCCAGGCCCTGATCGATTCCTCCGGCTTGAAAAACAAGTCGCTGAGCTCCGGGCAGGTGGTATTTTCGATGGCTCCCCGGATCAATGCGGTCGGCCGCATGGGGGATGCCGTCCGCGGGGTTAAGCTCTTTCTGACAGATGATATGGGCGAGGCCTGCCGGCTGGCCCAGATCCTGGAAAAGGAAAACCGCTACCGCCGAGAGGTCGATAACCAGACCCTGTTGGAAGCCCGTCAGCAGATCAATTACCATCTCGACCTGGACAGCCGCTGCACGGTTGTCCTCTCTTCGGAGGACTGGCATCCCGGAGTTTTGGGGATAGTGGCTTCGAGGATTGTCGAGGAGTACTACCGTCCGACCGTGCTGATCTCTTTCGATGAGGAGGGTGAGGGGAAAGGCTCGGCCCGTTCGATCTCGAACTTCCATCTCTTCGAGGCCCTCAAGCAGTGCGCGCATTGCCTTGACGTTTTCGGCGGCCACAAGTACGCGGCCGGTCTGCAGCTGCGCCGGGAAGACTACGAGGAATTTGTCGAAGCGTTCGAGCGAGCCGCCTCCAGCATGCTGGAGCCGGAGGACCTGGTACCGGAAATCTCCGTTGACCTGGAAATCTCTCTCAGTCAGGCAGACAAGACCCTGCTGGAAAGCATGGACCAGTTCCGGCCTTACGGCCCGGGCAATCCCAAACCCGTGCTGGTGGCCAACGACTTGTCGGTAGTCGGCTACCCGAAGGTCGTGGGCAACAACCACCTGAAAATGAGGGTGCGCAAGGACGGCTACCAGCTGGACACCATCGGTTTCGGCCTGGCGGACAAGCTGAAAGAGATCAATACCACCAGGGAGAAAATCAGCATGGCCTTTGTGCTGGAAGAAAACGAGTGGAACAACATGCGCAACCTCCAGGCCAGGATAAAGGATATCAAGGTTTCCGAATAAATGAGGATAATTGCCGGCAAGTACCGTGGGCGCAGGCTTGCCGTCCCAGCCGGCAGGTGCGTACGGCCGACGGGCGATAGGATGAAGGAATCGATTTTCTCCGCCCTGGGACAGGCCTGCAGCAGGGCAACGGTACTGGATCTTTTCGCCGGCAGCGGAGCACTCGGTCTCGAGGCTCTCAGCCGCGGCGCCGCCGGGGCGACTTTTGTCGATAAGGGACGCGGAGCCATCGGTGTCCTGAAAAAAAATATCATGGCCCTCAGCGCTGAAAGCCTGTGTCGGGTCGTGCAGGCCGAGGTTTTTTCTTTTCTCGGAAATCTTGAGCAAGCAAGCTCTTTCGACCTGGTTTTCGCCGACCCGCCGTTCGAGGGAGATTCGGCGCAGCTGATCCTCTCGCGCTGGCTCGAAGGCCGGCTCGGCAGGTCTACCCTGATCCTCGAATACCCGACAAAATCTCCGCCGGAGGTTCCCGGCCAGGCGGTCCCGGCGGCCAAAACAGGACATTTCGGCGAAAGCTCGTACAGTATTTATCTTCCTGATGAGCACTGAAAGGAAATCGAAGTGAAAACAGGGATATATCCGGGGACTTTCGACCCCATAACCCTGGGCCACCTGGACATTGTCCAGAGAAGCCTCAGGCTGGTGGACCGGCTGGTGATCGCCGTGACCCTGAATTCCCACAAGTCGAACACTTTCAGCGCCGAGGAGCGGGTGGAGATGATCCGGGAATCCCTGGCCGAGAGAAACCTTGACCTGGAGGTGGAGGTTTTCGACGGGCTGCTGGTCGAATATGCCCGGAGGATCAAGGCGCAGGTCATTTTCCGCGGCTTGCGGGCGGTCTCGGATTTCGAATACGAGTTCCAGATGGCGCTGATGAACAAGAAAATGGCCCCGGAAGTCGAGGAGGTTTTCCTTACTCCGGACCAGCAATATATCTATTTGAGTTCCAGCCTGGTCAAGGAGGTGGCCTCTCTGGGCGGCAAAGTGTCGGACCTGGTCACCCCGGCGGTGGAGAGGCGCCTGCTCCAGCGACTGGGCTCCTGATTTTTCCGGGCTCTCCGCGTTGAACCCGCCGGGAGCGGCCATGCGGTCCGGCCCGTGAATGACAGTGCGGCTTACCCGGCCGGGGCACAGAGAAGGGCGGTTTTTCTCCAGAGGTCTAGCCAATTATTTGTATTTTAAGGTGTTGAAGGTCGGTTTTCCTTGCTTTTTGCCAATCTTTGAGTTATACTGCATTCAGAGTGGGGGAAACCCCACTCTTTCTTTATTCAGTTTAATTTTCGGTCAAGGGTGGATTGAACGCCCGGACGCAATCCCCGCAGCTTGCCGCCGGGATTGCGGGCGGATAGCAAAAATCAGAGATGCCTTGACAATCGAAGATTTTCCTTGAGCTTGCCCGCGGGAAATCTTCAATCCGGCCTGGTTTGGGCAAGGGTGCAGGGATGAATCCAGAGCAGACTCTGTTCAGGCTGTGTGAGCCGGTGTTGTCCGGTGAAGGCTACGAGTTGGTGCTGGTGGAGGTGGCAGGAGCGGCAGGGAGGCGGACGGCCCGGTTTTTTATAGACAAGCCCGGCGGTGTGACCCTGGAAGATTGCAGCCGGGCCAGCCGCCTGGTCGATCCGTTGATAGATGAGAACCAGGTGTTCAGCGGCGGCCCCTACGTGCTCGAGGTCTCATCCCCCGGGCTGGAGCGTCCGCTGGTCAAGCCCTCGGATTACGAGCGGTTCGCCGGCCGCAAGGTGCGCGTGAAGCTGCACCGGCCGCTGGATGGCCGCAAGAAGTTCACCGGCACCCTGCAGGGAATGAGCAACGGGAAAAACATCGTTGTCGAGGTCGAAAACAATCAGCTGGCCGAGATCCCCCTGGAGACGGTCTCACGCGCCAACCTGGTGCATGAGTGGTAGCGACCGGATCGAGCGAAGAGGCATTCCCCGCGGCTTGCCGTGTGGAGTCCTAATATCTTTTTAACAGCATGTTAGTGCATTATTTATCAGCCCTTACGGAGCCGATTGTATGATTAATCCCATTCTGGATGCATTCGCCCAGATCGCCCGCGAAAAAAATATCGGTCGAGAGGAATTGGTGGAGATGATCGAGGCCGGGCTTGTCGCGGCGGTCCGCAAGAAATTCGGGCCCAATTGCGAAGTAGATGTCAAGATAGACCCGTTGGTGGGCGGTATTAGCATTAAGGTCGGCCGGGAAGTGGTCGAGGAGGTAGTCGACCCCAGCGAACAGGTTTCCCTGGCCGAGGCCAGAGAGAAGCAGGAGGATATCAAACCGGAAGACATCCTCTGGCAGGAAGTGCCGTTCGCGGAGTTCGGCCGCAATGCCATCCAGGCAGCCAAGCAGGTGGTGATCCAGCGGATCCGCGAGGCCGAGCGCGACAAGATCCGCGCCGAATACTCGGGAAAGATCGGAGAACTTCTCTCCGGCACTGTACAGCAGGTCGAGCGTGGAAACTACGTGATTTTCCTCAACCGGCAAACCGAGGCGATCATGCCGATGAAGGAGGTCAACCGCAAGGACCGGTTCAAGCAGGGCGACCCGGTCAGGGCCTGCCTGATCGACATCCGGGAGACCACCAAGGGGCCGCAGCTTATCTTGAGCCGGACCCATGAGAGCTTCCTGAAAGCGTTGTTCCAGCTCGAGGTGCCCGAGATTTACCAGGGGATTATCGAAATCAAGGGAGTAGTCAGGGAAGCGGGCAGCCGGTCGAAGATAGCGGTGGTTTCACACGATGAGCACATCGATGCCGTGGGTGCCTGCGTAGGGCTCAAGGGCAGCCGTGTCCAGGCGGTTGTCAACGAGATGGGCGGAGAGCGGATCGACATTATCCCATCCAGCGATGACCCCCAGGAGTACGTGCGCTCGGCCCTGAACCCGGCCAAGATCTATAAGACGACCGTGGACCGCGAGGAGCAGACAGTCACGGTGGTGATAGACGAGGACCAGCTTTCCCTGGCTATCGGCAAGAACGGCCAGAATGTCCGCCTGGCCTCGAGACTCACCGGCTGGAAAATCGAGATAGTTCAGAAGAAAGATTTCCTGGCCAAGAGAGATGAACTGCTTACCGGCGTTTTCGGTGGCACCTCAGCGGTGCAGGAAAAGCCTGCCGAGGCTGTCCCGGTGGAGAAAGGCCTCCGGAAGGCCGAGCCTGCAGCAGCCGGTAAGACTCCTAAACCGGTGGCCGCCGGGAAAGCCGGAGAGGATGAAGCCGAGGAAGAATACGAGGAGACTGAATATCCCGAGGGGATTAATGAGACCCAGCGCAACATTCTTGACGAGCTGCCGGTGGAAGATTTCCCGATCTCCCTGATCGAGGCGATTACCCCGGCAATGCGTAAAAAACTGAGCGAGGGCGGCTACAGCACCTTCTATCAGCTGGTGCTGGCCGGCGAGGACGAGCTTTGCCGCGTGCCGGGAGTCGGCAAGAAGACCAGCGCCAAGATCAAGGAGATTGTGGATTACCTTGTCGAGCATTACGCCGAGGAAGAAGATGAAGAGGAGGATGAAGGTTGAGGGGAGCTGAAAAGGGAGAAATCTCCGCACTTCCGGGCGGGAAACGCGAAATTGTTTACAAACTCGTGTTAAACTGATATGTTAGTAGATTATAATTGTAGAGGGCCGTTGAAAAAAACATTTCAGTCCTGCGGCATCCGCCGGCGGACTGCTGTTGCGGTGGAGGTACTTTGGTAGGTTTTCGTGTATACCAGGTGGCGAAAGAATACGATATCTCGAGCGAGGCATTGGTAAAGCTGCTCGAAGAGATCGGCCGCCCGGTCAACAGCCACATGAGCACGATCGATTCGGAGACCGTGGAGCTGATCTCCAAGAAGTTCGCCCAGGAGAAGGCTGCAGTACGCCGCAAGGACGAGATCAAGAAAAAGAAGTTCGGTGCGACCAAAACCAAAGCGGCGCCTGCAGGAGCCCGGAAGGAAATCCTGCGGGTTAAGGCCGTGGGAAAACGTCAGCAGTGGGAGGAAAAAGTCTGGGGCGAGGAAGGCGCACCCAAAACCTGGAGCAAGAAAAAGAAAAAGAAGAAAAAGAAACAGGCCAGCCAGAAGGTGATCGCCGAGAACATCCGCCGCACCCTGGCCAAGATGGAGTCAGGAGTCAAAAAGAAAAAGCGCAGGCGGGTTATGGTCAGCGAGGCTGTTGCCGAGGAGCAGGAAGTCAAGAACCAGGTCAAGGTCATGGAGTTTATCTCGCTGGCCGAGCTGAGCGACCTGATAGGAGTTACCTCGAACAAGCTGATCAGCACCTGTATCGACCTGGGGCTGATGGTAACTGTTAACCAGCGGCTCGATTTCGAGACGATCAGCCTGATTTGCGAGGAGTTCGGTTTCCAGGCGGTGCTGGATGAAGAGTACGGGTATGAGCTGCTGGAGCAGAGAGAGGACGAGCAGGGCGAGAAGCAGAGCGATGTCCGGCCCCGCGCCCCGATAGTCACGGTCATGGGTCATGTCGACCACGGCAAGACCACCCTGCTCGATTACATCCGCAAGACCAACGTGATCTCCGGCGAGTCAGGCGGAATAACTCAGCATATCGGCGCCTACAAGGTCTCCACTCCCGGGGGCATGGTCTGTTTTCTGGACACTCCCGGCCACGAGGCTTTTACTTCGATGCGCGCCCGCGGAGCCCAGGTGACCGATATCGTGATCCTGGTCGTTGCCGCCGATGATTCGGTGCAGCCGCAGACGCTGGAGGCGATCAACCATGCCCGGGCCGCGGGGGTGCCGATCATTGTGGCGGTCAACAAGATCGATCTGCCTGCGGCCAATCCTACCAAGGTGAAGCAGGCGCTTACCAAGCACGACCTGGTGGTGGAGGACTTCGGCGGCAAGGTGCT
>JAFGTO010000305.1 GCA_016934095.1 Candidatus Glassiibacteriota bacterium | reverse complement strand
TTTTCCTATACCCATACCCTGGTGATCGGCCACGCGAACAGCCTGGAAGCCGCCCAGGTCGTGGCCCGGAGGCTGGGCTGCGCCCGGGTCTCCTCCAAGCCCGACAACCTGGCCATGGTAGATGTAACCGTGATCCTGGGCCAGGACTGGAAGAAATTCCTGGCCGACTCCGGACAGGACGAAGAGCCCGGCAAGTGGGAAAAACTGCTATCCAAAGCCAGGTCGATCCTCGGGATAGAATGAGCTGGGCGCAGCCACAGCAGGCCGTAGAAAAACAACCCTATAGCAGAGCTTATACACATTTCCTATCATTCATAGAGAATAAATCCCCCCGCCCCCCTTTGCCAAAGGGGGGTGCAACAGGATGCTTTGCAAAGCTTTAGGCGTTTGGACAAGAAAAGAACTCTCCCCCTTGGAAAAAGGGGGAAGATAAGGGGGATTTGTTTTTTTCCTGGTTTGAAAAGAACAGGTTTCTCTTATCTTTGATGTAAAGTCGATAATTATTTGTCCGTTCCAGCTCTTTCACTCGTTGACATTGAACAGGGAAACTGCCTGACCTTCATAATACCCTGAAAGGAAACAGAGATGAGCGCGAAGCCGATAGTGGTAGTAGGGAGCTCCAACATGGACCTGGTGATCAAGGCTGCCCGCATACCCAGGCCCGGGGAGACCATCCTGGGCGGCGAGTTCGTGATGGTGGCCGGGGGCAAGGGAGCCAACCAGGCGGTGGCCGCCGCCCGCCTGGGGGCCGAGGTCTATTTCGTGGCCCGGGTGGGCCGCGACCCGTTCGGCGAGAAAATGCTCGAGAATTTCCGGCGGGATGGGATCTGCACGGACTACGTGGTGCAGGATGAAAAACATGCTTCCGGCGTGGCGATGATCGTGGTGGATGAGTCCGGGGAGAACAGTATCGTGGTGGCTCCGGGAGCCAATGGGGTCCTGCGTCCCGCCGATGTCGTAGCCGCCGAGGAAGTCATCGCTGCGGCCGACTCTGTGCTGCTGCAGCTCGAGGTGCCGCTGGAGACCGTGGCCTGCGCCGCGCAGCTTGGAGCGCGGCACGGGACCCGGGTGATCCTCGACCCGGCGCCCGCCCGGGCCCTGCCCGATGAGCTGCTGGCCGCGGTCAGCCTGATCACCCCCAATGAGACCGAAGCGGAAATCCTTACCGGCATCGCCGGGGATGATGAGGACTCGGCCCGCGCGCAGGCTGCGGCCATCAGGTCCAGGGGGGTAGGCACGGTGCTGGTGACACGCGGCGCAAGCGGCTCCCTGCTGGATGACGGCAGCTCGGTCCGCGTTTTTCCGGCCCCGCGGGTTAAATCGGTCGACAGCACCGCGGCCGGAGACTGTTTCAACGGTGCCCTGGCCGCCAGCCTGGCCGGGGGCGCCGGCCTGCCCGAGGCGATAGGGTTCGCCTCTGCTGCGGCGGCATTCTCCACCACCCGCCTGGGCGCCCAGGACAGCCTGCCGGGGAAAGCGGACCTGGAAGGCTGACCCTCACGCCAGTCCCGCTCAGCGGTCGAGCCGCTCCCGGATCGCGTACCCCATCCTGGCCAGGTTGATCTTCTCGGCCTCGAAATCCCAGCCCGCCCCGCCGCCGCGCTGGTTGAGAGCCATCACCAGGACCATGTCCTCTCCAGGCAGGATGGTGCAGACCGTGTGCGCCGCTCCTGAGATCACTTTCGCCCCGACTTCCGGAAACAGCCAGAACAAGAGGCCGTAGTCCGGGTCCGGCACCCTGCCCCCGGGCTGGGTGCTCCAGGCCTGGTCTATCAGCTCCCGCCTGAAAATAACCCTCTCCCCTGCCCGGCCCCCATCGAGCCAGAGCTGAGCATAGCGGGCAATGTCGCGTACGCTGCCGTACAGCCCGGAGCCCGGGTAAGGCTTGGGTGCAAACTCATCCGAATAGGCGATAGATGAGGAATCCGTCCCGCGGCAGGTATGCACCACTGCGGTAGTATCATCCCCTGAGTTCAAATACCATATGCTGCCCAGTCCCAGCGGGTCCAGGACCCGCTCCCGGAGCAGTATCTCGTAAGGCTTGCCGCCGGCCAGCTCCAGCACCTGCCCCAGCACCCGCATGGCGAGCTCGCTGTAGAGAAACCCGGTGCCGGGCTCGAACTCCAGGGCCACATCCCCGAACACCGGCCTGCCCCGGTAGGCCCGGGGCGGAGTATCATCCTGGGGGATGCCCGAGGAATGGCTGGCCAGGTGGCGCAGGGTTACTTTTTCGCGCAGGTATCTCCCGCCGGGGCCGGGGCCGGTGAAATGCGGCAGGTACCGGGCCACCGGGTCATCCAGGCCCACCAGCCCATCCGTGGCCAGGGAAAGCAGCACTGCCGAGCCGAACCCTTTGGAGACCGAATAGAACGGGAAGCGCGAGTCCGCGGTTATCGGACCGGCCCCCGGGCCCCGGTGCACGGCGCCCAGGTACTCCTCGTAGATGACTTTCCCGTGGCGCACTACCAGGGCCGCCCCGGCGCTGCAGTCATCGGAGATGATCATCCGGCTTTTCAGGTGCAGGTGCAGCAGCTCGAAGTCGCCGTACTGCGGCTCTGCCGGCTCCAGTGCCGGCGGTGCGCACGAGCAGGCGCAGATCAGCAACAGGGCCGGCCAACAGCAGGATTTCATCTTTTCCCCCTGCAGGAAAGTGGAGAGGAAACAGCCCGGGCTGCCGGATGCGGGGGCATCCGCCCGGCCGGGAAGAACGAAGTCCGTAAGCTGCAGAAAAATCGGCAGGACAGGCGTAAAAAGCAAGGGGATTGTCGGCAGGCTAAACACCGTGCAGAGGCACTGCGGCATCCCGGGTCCAGCGCGGGGCAGGTCAGGAGGTGCGCTTCCCTCGGACCACCATCAGGGCTTCCCGGGCGAACAGGTTGTCTCCCGCCTGCAGGGGCCTGACCTTTCCCTCGGCCAGCACGCGGGCCTCGGTGATCTCCGCACCAGCCTGGGCTGTCCAGGCCAGGAAATCATCGATGGTGAAGAGGTGGATGTTGGGCGTGTCGTACCATTGGTAAGGCAGGGACTCGATCACCGGCATCCGGCCGCCGAAAGCCAGCTCGAGCCTGACCCGCCAGTAGCCGAAGTTGGGGAAGCTGACCACGCCCTGCTTGCCCACCCGCAGCATCTCGGCCAGCACCCTGACCGGCTGGTGCACTGTCTGCAGGGTCTCCTCGAGGATCACGAAGTCGAACGAATCGTCCGGGAAGCCCTTGAGCCCCTCATCCAGATCGGTCTGGAAGACCGAGACGCCTTTTTCCACGCACTCGAATACTTTTTCCGGGTCCAGCTCGACTCCCTGGCCCCGGACACCCTTGGATTGCACCAGACGGAAAAGCAGCTCGCCGTTGCCGCAGCCCAGGTCGAGCACCAGGCTGCCCGGGGTGATGATCCGCTCGATCTCCTCGTGGTCCCAGCGCTTTACGGGCTGGCGCGGCCGCTCGATTTCCCCGGCCTGTTCGGCCAGGTATTTCTCCATCAGCGAGACCAGCCGGTCCACAGTGAGGTTTTCCACCGGCGGCAGGCTGCGGCTGGCCCAGAGGCGCAGCAGCTCGGTGAAACGGTCGCCGGCCTGCGGGTTATTACCGGTGTCCGGGCTACCCATTTTTCCTCCCCGAGGCCAGGAAATCCCTTACCAGGCGCCCAACCTTTTCGGTTTCCACCAGGAATGAATCGTGCCCGTAGTCGCTGGGCACCGAGACATAAGTTACCGGCCGGCCGCTGCGGCAGACCGCCAGGGCCAGCTTCCTGCATTCTTTGGGGGTATAGAGCCAGTCCGAGGTGAAAGAGACGATCATCATCCGGCTCTTGATCCGGCTGCAGGCCCTGGTCAGGTCGCCCCGGCCCCAGCTCTTGACTGCATCGTAGTAGTCCATGGCCCGGGTGATATAGAGGTAGGCGTTGGCATCGAAACGCTCGACAAAGGAGCGCCCCTGGTAAGCCAGGTAGCTTTCCACCTCGAACTCGATACCGAAATTGAAGTCCGGCTCGCTCTTGTCCTGCAGGCGCCGGCCGAATTTCTCGTGCATGGCCGCTTCGCTGAGGTAGGTGATATGGCCCAGCATGCGGGCAGCGGCCAGCCCCTCAGCCGGCCCGCCGGAGCCGTAATAATCGCCCTCGTTGAAATGGGGGTCGCTGAGGATCGAATATCGGGCCACGGCGTTGAAAGCCAGGCCCTGTGTGCTCAGACGGGCCGAGGCGGCCAGCACCAGGGCGTTCCCGACCCTGTCCGGATAGGCCAGGGCCCATTCCAGGGCCTGCTGCCCGCCGAGCGAGCCGCCGAGCACGGCGTAGACCCTGTCGATCCCGAGATGGTCCAGCAGCCTGGCTTGAAGGCGCACCCAGTCGCCGATAGTGACCACCGGGAAACGCAGCCCGTAGGGTTTGCCGCTGTCCGGATCGATATCATCCGGACCAGTGGTCCCGTAACAGGAGCCCAGCACGTTGGAGCAGATGATCTGGTATTTCCGGGTGTCCAGGGGCAGGCCCGGGCCGATCATCTCATCCCACCAGCCCGGCTTGCGGGTGCGCCATTTCCTTCCTTCGGCCTCGGCACCGGCATCCCAGCCCGCGGCATGGGCATCCCCGGAGAGCGCGTGCAGCAGGAGTATGGCGTTGTCGCCGGCCGGGTTCAGCTCGCCGTAGGTCTCGTATTCCACATCCACCGGAGAGACCTCTCCCCCGGCCTCGAGCCGAAAAGTCTCCCCGGTCTCCACCAGCCGCACCCGCTGCGCACGGGTCCATCCCACCGAAGCTGGGTCCTCCGGCGGCTTGACCGGTTTTCTCCCGGGCCTGTCGTTGTTTTTTACGCCCCGGTCTCTCGAAGTTACAGCCATGTCTATTTCTCCTGGCTCCTGGCCAGCGCCTGGTCCAGGTCCGCGATGATGTCTTCCACAGTCTCCAGCCCGACCGAAAGGCGCACGAAGTCCTCGGTCACCCCGGTGGAGAGCCTCTGCTCGGGAGTAAGCTGCTGGTGGGTGGTCGAGGCCGGATGGATGATCAGGGTCTTGGCATCCCCGATGTTAGCCAGGTGGGAGATGAGCCTGACCGAATCGATCAGCCCGGCCCCGGCGGATTTCCCGCCCTTGATGCCGAAACCCATGATCGCGCCGTAGCCGCCGCTCAGCAGTCTGCCGGCGCGGGCGTGGTCCGGGTGGCTTTCCAGGCCAGGGTAGTTCACCCAGGCCACGGCAGGGTGCCGCTCCAGGAAGCGGGCCACCGCCAGGGC
>JAFGTO010000304.1 GCA_016934095.1 Candidatus Glassiibacteriota bacterium | reverse complement strand
CCGTAGATCATCCAGCGGCCCTGCAGGTGGTGGCCGCCCGCCGGGTCGAAATACTCGTCGTCGGTCTCCAGAAAGCGGTAATAGATGCGATAGGCCTCGGCGCTGCAGGGAGTGTCCGTGCCGAACATGACCCGGTCCTGGTACTTGATCAGGAACTTGCGGGCGGTGCAGGGCTGACGGCCCAGGTCGCTGATGCGGGCATCGATGTCCACGTAGAGGTTGGGGTAGCAATCCAGCCACATGCCCACCTGGTGCAGCTCCTCGGGCAGCGTGGCCATGTGGGCGCCGATGAACACGGTATTCGGGTGTTTGGCGAACACCCTGTTGCGCTGGGCCAGGATCTCCATTTTCGAGGGGAACTCCTCCCCGGCGAACGACCAGTCGGGGTGGGCGCCCAGCTCATCGTAGCGCTCGTTGTACTTGTCAACCGGCGTGAAAAACGCCTTGGGGTCGGAGACGTGGATCATCACCGGGATGCCGAGCTCGCCGCACTTGGCCCAGATCGGGTCGATCCGGGGATCATCCACCGGGACCAGCTTGCCGCTCTTGTCTTTCAGAGTCAGGCCGAGCGACTTATTGATTTTCAGCCCCTTGATCCCCAGCTTGACAGCTTCTTCCAGTTTCCTGGCCTCCTTCACCCCGAAGTCCGGCTCGTCGATCCTGCTGAAATCCGGCCTGAAAAACACCAGGAACCTGTCTTTGGAGACACTCTGCGAGACCCTCAGGTGCTCCTTGTACTGGTCGTCCCGCGAGCGGGCGTCCAGGCTGACACACTTCCAGACCCCGGCCAGGTCCATTTCTTCCAGGTACTTGCGGGTATTCTCCAGCCGGCCCAGGTGGTTGTGGATATCGATCACCGGGAACTTCGGCCTCAGCACCCGGGTCTCCTTGACCACGAGCTGGCTGACCGGCTTCCAGTCGAGCAGCTTGAGCTCGCCGGCCGGCTCCTGGCCGGCGACCAGCACGGGCAGGAAGGCCAGCAGAACGAAAGTCTTGAATAGATGTTTCATGCTGCATACCTCCGGATGAAAATTATAGGATTACAGCACTTACCCTGGATCATTCATAAATTTCAGCAACGAGTAAGCCCTGTGCTCTGTCAGGGGCGGGCTGGCATCCTTTTTGCCCTTCTCCCGCCGGTCGGTTTGTCCGAATACCAGTGCCAAAGCAAAAAGGCTGCCAGCCCGCACCCACCGGCGTTTTAATATGCACAAGACAAAGTCCCTATGAATTATCTGGTTTACCAGGCTTTCTCTCCTTCCAGGAATTCTTCTTTTCCCTGCTCACGGATCACAGTCAAGTTTTTCAGGTGCGCGCCCCTGTTCACCGGGGTCAGCCAGTCGAGCTTCTCGCAGCTCTCCATCTCGGCGCAGAGCCAGCAGCCCTCGAAACCTTTTTCCCGGCAGCAGGCCCGGATCCTGCAGTCCCCGCCGCCGCCGCCCTGCCTGCAGGTCCTCTCACAGCGCAGCAGGTCAAGGGCGTTGAGGAAGTCTAGGCCCTGACGGTAATTCGCAAAGGCCTTGAACTCATCTGTCAGCTCGGAAAGTCCCGGCCCCCATCGTTCGAGATGGGATTCCTCCAGTTTCACCAGCAGCTCTTTAGCCAGTCCGGCCATTCCGCTGCCGAAGATCGGGCAGTCTCCACAGTAAAGCCCGCAGTAAGCGATCATGGACTCTTCCTGCCTGCCAGCCACGGGGTTCCCCTTTCGCGTCCACTGCTGCGTTTCAACCGGGTTACAATATACTGCTAAGATATTGCGTTTTCGCGGCCGGGTCAATCTTGGGGCCATCCGCTATAATCCAGTTCCTCGTAAAGCCGATCCACGCTATGATACTGAACGGTGATTTTTTGCTGCTCGTCAACCCAGGCAGACAACAGGCAAGGGCCGATATCTATCGAGTCGAACGAGCCCAGGACAGCATCTGAGCCGACTCCTTTAGGCCATACCACGGGTTTTGCGTGGGAACAACTGTAGCCTATTACAACGCAGTTCGGACAGGAGGGATTAAATTTTTTGAAAAGTGAAATCTCGTAGATCTTATAACCGTTGCAGGCGTACAGTGTCCTGTTGAAATAGCACAGGTGAGGTCCTGCAAGGTCGCCGGTATGGAACCAGTCGTACCCTCCGCACTGCATTAACCTGCCTTCCAGGTCCAGGACCATCACCCGGCCGTCTCCCGAGCTTAGATAGAAGTATAATCCATCAGTCGCCATAGACAAGGTATGCCGCCATGTGCCTAAAGTCATCCAGCCGTTTCCGATAACACCTGGACCTACCTCGTTCGGCCACGGTACAGCGGACCGCTCCAAAAGATCCAGAGGGGTATAAAGAATATTATCCTGCCAGGCGAGATAAAGACTTCCCTTATGAACGACAATGGATGGATTTTCGTTTGCATCGATGCCGGGTGATGGTAATTCGACTATCTCAGAATCAATACCGGTTTTCACGATTCTGATCTTATGATTCAGGTGATCCAGCCAGGCGATATATAAATATTTTCCTGATGGCTCGGCTGCGATGGACGGGGCGCCGTTTCCTACCGCCGCAAAAAATCTCTCGGATTCAATGCTTCTTCCATCTGCTGAAAATATCAGGCCAATACTGAAGTTTGAGCTGTCATTATCGACCTTCCTGTAGGCAATCACAAGCCTCCCGTCAAACTCAGCCGTCGCCGGTCGGGAGGCGCTTCTGCGGTTGAACCTGACCCTGTTTCTGGTCACCACTTCCATTAAAGAATACGCACTATCCAGCATTCCGTAAGGGATAAAGGGGTCGTTCAGGTAATCCTGGTAAGGATCCAGAGTCCAGTTTCCATTGCTCGTCTGATAAAGGGATTGACCATCCCAGCCATCATATATTTTCAAATAGTGATCATCAACCGATGGATCCTGGTTGACTCTTGCTTCATATGCATTCAAGGCGTGGCCGGGAATCGTAATCAAGGAAGGACGGCCGAGATAGAGATAATTAAGGATCAGATTGAACGAATCCATTCCACCGTCTTCAGTAAACGCCGGTACTTGCGGATGGATTTGTCCTGCATATACATAATGCGTTTTTATTTCATGACCGAGCTTGTCGGTAATAAAGCTGTAACCTTTGACTGTATCGTCATCCGAAACCACACCTCCAGGACCAGCAACGCACCATGCATCATAAGTCCCTAGATGTTTGCTGAGTTGGACCATTACTCTTCCGGGGTAATCATCCTGGCTGGGTTTGTTGCTTAGGTGCGAGCCGCGAAGGAGGTCGGGGGTCATCGTATTGTCATGGTATCCGATCAAGCACATCCAGGCGCAGGCTGTGCAGCCGGACCAGAAATCCTGGTCATTCGCACCGGTGTTGGGTTGAATTTGTTTGTATCTGGGGAAGGACAGATGATGGTACGCGGTTATTGTATTATAATTCCCCGGAGAAAGATCGTCCTCATATAAAAAATCTTCCTCGTAATCCTCCTGGCTTTTTGTCGCCTGGCCAATCTTCTTCAGAATCTCCCAGGCTTTTTCACAATCCTTCTGCTTGTTTTTTAAAAACTGTTCCCGATGTCTCAGGAATCCCCTTTTGAAGCTGCGATAACTTATCGGTTTCCTCTTGCGCTCTTTGCCGCGCTTACGGAAAGGAATCGGGGAATTGCCTGTCTCAGCCAGCAAGTCTCCCTTATCGTTTTCAGCCACTAGATAAAACGGAGTGAAGAAAACCGGGTTGAATTCCCAATGACCAACCTTAGCGACAAGTTTCTCCAGATGAGTCTTCCCCCTCATCGCGAACTTCATCACCGGAAAATAGTCTTCCGAAAGAGAGACGATCACGTAACCGTGATCCATATTTTCCTGGGAAGTCAGTTTTACCTCGAAAAAGACGTCTTTTGCACCATCGGGGCCGAGAAGCGGATAAATGGTATGGATTCTCGGATTCCCGAATCCTTTGTAGTTCCTGAAACGGCTTAGCAGAATCTGGGCTATGTTATGAGCTTTTCTGTGAGAATGCTCACTAATTGAGAATCGCGTCTTCATTCTCCAGCCTCCCTGGTCTATTCAAGCATGATTTTGTGTGATGGACGCTGATTTATGATAAAACCAAGATCCACAGTATCTGAAGCGCAGTTGCTCGTAAAAACGTTCTATAATCTTTATTCAACCCTACATTCTTGTACCGATCAATCCCGAAACGAGAAAAACAAAAGCGGACTAAAATAGAAA
This sequence comes from Candidatus Glassiibacteriota bacterium, assembly GCA_016934095.1. GTDB lineage: Bacteria > Gemmatimonadota > Glassbacteria > GWA2-58-10 > GWA2-58-10 > JAFGTO01. Next base: position 21,840 of record JAFGTO010000304.1, on the reverse strand, counting down.
ACAAAGGTTTTTGCCATCTTCTCTCCTTTTTAAGCAAATTATCACTTAACACAAGACAACCGTTGCACTTTATTCTATAACAATAAATCCCCATCCGTCAAGTCCGGAGAGGATATTTTCTTCCTTGAATAATCCTTTCTGGGGGAAATTCGAATATGCAGATCAGAGGGAAAGTGAAGTGGCCATTGTGGGAAAAAACAATCAAGACGTCAAGAGGCTCAAGGCTGTCTCACATTGAATTGAACAGAGGGCGACCCCCTCGCGGCTTGCCTTGGGGCAAGTGGGCGATTATAAATAATCGAAAATACCCTGACAATCGAAGATTCTTCGCAGGCTGGCTCATGGGAAATCCCCAATGTTTATTTTAAGGAAGGTTGTTATTTACAATGGAAAAATAATGCTGTAAGATGTTCAGGCGGCCGCAGGCCCGGTGCCCTGCGCTGTCCCGCGACCTTGCCAATGAGTGTAATCCGAACAGTCAACCACTGGAGAGTCCCCGCATGATCAAGATAGCAGTCATCTACCACAGCGAGACCGGCAACACCGAGCGCATGGCCGGCATGGTCGAGGAGGGCTGCCTCAGCGTGACGCAGGTGGAAGTGAAGCTGATGACCCTGGACCGGGTGGACCCGTCTTTCCTCGAGCAGGCCGCGGCGGTGATCCTCGGCTGCCCGAACTACGAGGGTTCCTGCTCCTGGCAGATGAAGAAGTTCCTCGACTCCCCCCAGCCGGCGGGCCTGCTGGCCGGCAAGCTGGGAGGGGTCTTCGTCACCCAGAACTGGCCGGGAGGCGGGGGCGGCTCTTTCGCCGAGATGACCATGATCGCCGGTATGCTGGTGCGCGGGATGCTGATCTACTCTGGCGGTATCGCCGAGGGGCACCCCCCGGTGCATTTCGGCGCGGTGGCCTGCAAGACTCCCCAGGGCATCGACCGGGAGCGGGCGGTCAAGCTGGGCCGGAACATCGCCGCCAAGGCCGTGGAGCTCTGGGGCTGAGTGCCGCAGAAAAATAAGCCGCCGGATCCTGCAGGACCCGGCGGCTGTCTGTCGACTTCAACTACCGTTGGACCAGTAAATTTCACAACGAGGCGTTGAGGTTTTTTTTCAACGCCCCTCTAATTAGCCATCGAGGTACTCAGCAGGCTCTCCCTGTAGGCCTTCACCGCCCTGTCGATCTCGGCCCTGGTCTGAGCGCAGGCGGCGACCAGCGAGAAATCGGCCGTGCCTGCGACCACTTCCATGACTTTGTTCTTGCAGTCGCTCTTGAAATCGGGAGTGGACAGCACCACTTTCTTCAACAGGGCCTGGGTCTCTTTACAGGCGGAGACTTTCGAGAAATCACCGCTGAGAGCCGCCTGCTCGAGAGTTTGCAGGCCGGAGCTGCAGACACCCTGACTGTTCAGGGTGTAGCTCACCGCCGCCTGGCCGATCTCGCCGCGAGTTACCTTGCAGGCCGCCACTTTCGAGTAGTCCCCGGACTTCTCGGCCGACCGGACCATGCTCAGGGTGTGCTCGTTATCCTTGACCAGCTCCAGCAGGGCGGCGCGAGTGGCCGGGCAGGCCTGGACCGCCGAGAAATCGCCGCTGGATGCCGCAGTGTAGATAGTTTTCAACAGCTTGGAATCGATATCGGCCTCAGCAGCGGATGCGCTGGTCTGGACCGCTTTAGCGGAAGTACAGCAGGCATCCGCAGTCTTGGCCTTGGCCTGGGTCCCGGAAGCCGGGCAACAGCTCTGTGCGGCTGCATACGTGGAGAAGCTTAAAGCTACGGCGGCTGCCGCCAGGGTCGTTCTCAAGGTCGCTCTGAAAAATGTCATTTCCCCTCCTTAATGCTCGTTTCGGTTTTTACAGCAAAAATCTCTTCGCTGTCAGACTCCTTTTTAACTCATCCAGGCAATCCGGGATAAGCTCGGTTCTGTTTCAGGAATCACCTCCTTGTAAAACTGTTATGGCCTTCTGCAGGTGTTTTCACTCGATAAACATTCTCATTCTCTGTTTATTATATACTTTTTTGTCCACTTTGTCAAGATTTTATGCCCGGGAACGAAAATTTTTCAGCCTTTATCAAAAGGGGAAACAGGGGTGGGTTATTCTCATGTTTCGGTACCTGCTGTCGCAAGGGCCGACATGCAGGGGCCTGGCTGGGCGTCGTATTCTGCCGAATGGGCGAGGCGTGGCCTCGTCCGTTCGTAAGGCTCGGGGCCGCTTAAACTCTCCTGCCGTGCGGCAGGTTCACGAGCCAGACCAGCTCCCCCCGGACCGGCTTTACCTGTGCCGCAGGGAGCTCCTTTTCGGCAGGCTCCCGGCCGCCGAGCAGTCGTTCGAGGACCGGCACCTTTCCCTCTCCCGCAACCAGGAAAAGCACGCACGCGGCCGAGTTCAGCACCGGCAGGGTGAGTGTCAGCCGCATCCTTGTCCGGCAGCTTGCCGGGGCCTCCGCTGCCGCCACCCAGCGGGTCTCTTCTTCGAGCAGGGTGCTCCCGGGAAAAAGCGAGGCGGTATGGCCATCCGCACCCACTCCCAGCAGGATCAGGTCGAAACGGGGGAATTCCTCCCCCCCGGAGGGGAAGAATCTCTTACGCGGATCGGCGCTGAAAAACATCCGCAGCTCGCTCTCGTAGCGCCGGGCGGCTTCCTCCGGGGAGCCGGCCCCGGCAGGCATGCGGTGGATGTTCGCCTCGGGCACGGATACCTTTCTCAGCAGGGCCTGACTGGCCATGCCGAAGTTGCTCTCCTGGTCTTCCGCCGGCACGCAGCGCTCATCCGACCAGAAGAAGTGGCACCTCCCCCAGGGCATGTCCTCCATGAAAGGAGGACGGGCCAGGGTCTCGTAGAGGATCCGGGGAGACCTGCCGCCGGCCAGGGCCATGGCGAAAGAGCCGCTTCTTCCGACCTCCTCGACTGCCCTCCGGCAGACCAGCCCGGCCGCCTCGAGACTCAGTTTCTCCACGGTCTCGAAGTAGTATATTTCAGGTTTCGGGGGTATGTCCATAATATACGTTCCTGTCGCACCTTGTTCTGGAAACGGGACCCTGCGTACCCGGCTCTCCGCCCGGCTGCCCCTGCCTTCGCCTGTCGCCGGCCGTCTCCCGGGTTCTGCCGCTCAGGCCTCGAGCCTGCGCCAGGAGCGGTTGTCGGCCGCCGGCAGGTCATCGGCCTCCCCGGGCCCCCACCCGCCCGCCGGGTAGAGAGCCGGCCGTGCTTGCTGCTCTTCCCAGGCCTCGAGCACCGGGGTCAGCAGCCCCCAGGCCGCTGCAACCTCATCGTGGCGGATAAACAGGGTCTGGTCCCCGGAGATGCAGTCCATCAGCAGGCGCTCGTAGGCATCGGGCAGGCTCCGGCCGAACACGCTGCGGTAGTGGAAATCCAGGGTCAGAGGGGTCATTTGGACTTTCGGGCCGGGACGCTTGGCCTGCACGGTCAGCGAAACCCCCTCCTCCGGCTGGATGTTCAGCACCAGCACGTCGGACATCAGGTGTTCGGGATTGACCTCGGTAAACATCAGGTGCGGCACGGTCTTGAAAGTGACTGCGATCTCGCTGACCCTGCGGGCCAGCCGTTTCCCGGAGCGCAGGTAGAACGGCACTCCCTGCCAGCGCCAGTTGTCGAGCATGATCTTGGCCGCCACGTAGGTTTCGACCCGGGATTCAGGAGATACACCTTCTTCCTGGCAATAGCCAGGCACCCCGGTGCCGCCGACCGACCCCGGCCCGTACTGGCCGCGCACCACCGAGCGCCCGAGCTCCCCGGCGTCGAACGGCCGGACCGAGCGCAGGAGCTTGACCTTTTCATCGCGCACCCGGTCGGCATCGAAAGAAGACGGCGGCTCCATGGCCACCAGGGCCAGCATCTGCATCATGTGGTTCTGAAACATGTCCCGAAGCTGGCCGGCCTGCTCGAAATAACCCGCCCGGTGCTCCACTCCCAGGGTCTCGGCCACCGTAATCTGCACGTTGTCCACGTAGCGGCGGTTCCAGATAGGCTCGAACACTACGTTGGCGAAGCGGAACATCAGCAGGTTCTGCACCGTCTCCTTGCCCAGGTAATGGTCGATCCGGTAGACCTGGTTTTCTTTCAGGACACGGGCCAGCCGGGTGTCGAGCTCCATTGCGCTCGGCAGGTCGCGGCCGAAAGGCTTCTCCACCACCACCCGCACCCAGCGCGAGCCGTCCCCGGGTTCGGCGGTCATCCCCAGGGCGCCGAGACGGGAGACGATGACCTCGAAGAGGGCCGGCGGGGTCGACAGGTAATAGATGCGGTTGCCTGGGCCTGAATGCCGCTTTTCCAGCTCTTCGAGCTTTTTGCCGAGCGTGCTGTAGAATTCCAGCTCGGGGTAATCTCCCGCCAGGTAGTAACAGCGCTTGAGAAAAATGTCGGTCATCGCCCCCGCAGGCCCATCCGCCTGCTGTTTCAATTCCAGGCGCAGCTTCCCGCGGAACTGCTCATCGGTCATCCGGCTGCGGGCACAGCCCAGGATAAAGAATTCCTCCGGCTGCAGGCCCCGCTGGAAAATACTCAGCAGCGCCGGCACCAGCTTGCGGACAGTCAGGTCGCCCGAAGCCCCGAAAATAACCAGGCTGCAAGGCTCGAGACGGCTCTCCACGCAATGGAAATCGCCGTGGCTCACGTGGGTGTGGGTAATGATATCGGTCATCTTGTCCTTGTCCTGCAGGGTTCCCGGCTCACCATGAACCAGAAGCGGATACGGGCCGGCGGGCTGCCGGGTCTATCCTATATTATCATATTTCACCGCGTTTCACCAGCAGACTCTTCGATCAGGCACAGACTCACGGCCGGCTCTGCAGGCGCTCCGCCTCCCTGGAGGTAAAATAATCAGGAATGACCTGTCATGGTAAGCCCCCCGCAGCCTGGCTCAAGGGGAGCCTTCAAGGTTACGGTTATCAGCTCCTGCTTGAAAATTCGGCCCGAAAGTGGTATCTTTACCGGGCCCGGAGCAACTGTCGGTTGCGGGCGAAGTCCTCTCACCGGCCTGCCAATCCGCCTGCGGAATGCTTGTTTTCTTGTCAGAGCCACAAGACGGTAACCTGGTTATTTTATCGCAAATGTCCAACCGCCCGGAAAATAATTCACCCGGCAAACCACAGCCCCTGTTTACCGCTGATTTCCTGCGGGTGCTGCCCATCCATTTTCTGGTGATGGGCTCTTTCGGCATCTATTTCTTTCTTCCCCAGTTCATCCGGCTGACCGGGGGCGAGGAGTTCCTCATCGGGCTGACCATGGGAGCGCCCGCCTTCACCTCGCTGCTGCTGCGCCTGCCCGCCGGCAACTGGATAGACCGCTACGGCAGGAGAAGGATGGTGATACTGGGTCTGGCGCTGTTTACGGTATCCACTTTCCTGCCGGTCCTGGCCGGTGGTGCCGGGCTGTTCCTGCTGTTTGCCCGCGGCCTGCTGGGGGTGGCCATGGTGGTCTATTTCACCTCGCTGGTCACCTACGTGGTGGAGAAAGCCCCCTCGCGGCGGAGGGCCGAGGCTATCGCGATCTACGGCGCCGGCGGGTTCATCGCCCAGGCGATCAGCCCTTACCTCTGCGAGTGGCTGCTGGCAAACCTGCCGTTCGAGCCTGTCAGCCGCTTCCGCATCCTTTTCGCCCTGTCCGGGGTGCTTTCCGGCCTGGCGCTGGCTGCAGGACTGAACATGGCGGAAGACCACCGCCGCTGTGCGCAGGACATGCTGCCCGACCCCTGGTACCGGGTGATCCGGAAACCCTCGATGATTTTCCTGATGCTGCCCTCCCTGGCTTTCGGTGCGGGCTACACTGCGATTTTCAGCTTCGTGGCCGATTTCACCCAGGTCAATGCCCTGGGGGCGCCCAGCAACTTCTTTATCTCGTACTCGGTCGTCATCATCATCCTCCGGCTTTTCACCGGCAGGGTCCTCGACACGGTCGACCGCAGGATCGGCGTGATCGTCTCGCTGCTGATGATGGGCTGCGGCCTGGCCTACGCCTCTTTCTGCTCCGGCAGGCTGGACCTGATCGCGGTCGGAATATTGACAGGCACCGGGCACTGCTATATCTTTCCAACTCTCAGCACCCTGACATTCGACAGCTCCGAGCCCCGGAACCGCGGCATCTCGATGGCCCTCTACATGCTCGGCTTCGACCTGAGCACCATGCTGGCCAGCCCCATCCTGGGCAAGATAGCCGAGCGCTGGGACTATTTCACCATGTACCGGGTTGCCGCTTTTTTCCTGCTGGCGGGGATCCTGGCCTATGCCGCGGGCCTGCACCACCACACGCCCGGGGCGCTCGAGCGCTCTGCGGATGACAGCGACCGTTATATCAAGAACGCCGGTGCAGTCCGCTGACCAGGTATGCGGGCCGCTCCGGCCCACTCCTTCAAGGGGGGCGAGTCGATGGCTCTAGCAAAGACAATCAAGCTGCTGGCAGCCCTGGCGGTCTGCGCCGGGCCGGTCTTGGCCCAGGGAAGGCCCCTGGAGTTCGAGGACCTGCTCCGCGTCAAGCGCCTGAGCGAGCCCGCGGTCTCACCGGACGGCAAGTGGGTGGCCTATGTCCAGACCTCCCACGACCCGGAAACCTGCGCTTCCTGGTCCGAGATCTACCTGGTGCCCCTGGCGGGCGGCGAGCCGCGGCTGCTGACCTCCGGGAAAAACAGCAACTCCCGGCCGCTGTTCACCCCGGACGGCCTCTCGCTGGTCTTTGCCTCGAACCGCTCCGGCAATCGCCAGTTCTACCTGCTGCCCCTGTACGGAGGCGGCGAGGCAGTGCAGCTTACCCATCAGCCGGGCGGCACCAGCGGCGGCAGGCTCTCCCCGGATGGCAGGCACCTGCTCTACCACGCCGATGTGCTGGTGGACAGCGCCTCGGTGGTCGGCTACCAGGGGCCGGGGACAATCCCGCGGGCCCGGATCATCGATGAGCTGCTCTTCCGCCACTGGGACCACTGGCGCAACGGCGAGTACAAGCACGTCTTCATCACCCGCATCGGCAGCGAGCAGCCGCCGCTCGACCTGACCCCCGGCAAGCTCGACGCCCCGCCGATCAGCCTGGGCAGTTCGCAAGACTATGCCTCCGGCCCGGGCGGCCGCTACGTCTATTACGTGGCCAACCGCGACCCGGTGGTAACTGTCAGCACCAACAACGACATCTGGCGGGTAACCACCGGCGGCGACAGCCTGCTGCAGCTCACAAACAACCCGGCCAATGACAACCTGGCTGCAGTCTCTCCCGGCGGCAGCCTGCTGGCATACCGGGCCATGGCCCGGGCCCGCTTCGAGGCCGACCGCTATTGCCTGATGCTCAGGCACCTGGAGACAGGCGAAGAGGCCAGCCTGACCGCAGAGCTCGACCGCAGCGTGGGCGAGGTCGCCTGGGGGCCCGATGAAAAGTACCTTTACTTTACCGCCGAGGACGAGGGCAAAGTCTCGGTCTTCAGGGTGGCCGCCAGGCTGCGCGGCGAAACCCCGGTGCAGCGGCTGACCGATGCCGGCTCTTACTCCGGGCTCTGCGTGGCTCCGGACGGCAAGACCCTGGTCGCCCTGCGCGAGTCTTTCACCAGGCCCGCCGAGCTGGTGGCCCTGGACGCCGGCGGCAAAGGCCCGGTGCGCGAGCTGACCGCGCTCAACGCCTCCCTGCTTTCCAACGTCGAGATGAACCAGGCGGAAAGCTTCTATTTCGAGGCAGAGGACGGTGTCCGGGTGCACGGTTACCTGATCCGGCCTCCCGGCTTCGACCCCTCTGTCAAATACCCCCTGATCTACCTGATCCACGGCGGGCCCCAGGGGGCCTGGACCGATGAGTTCCACTACCGCTGGAACGCCCAGGCCTTTGCCTCCTGGGGATACGTGGCAGCGATGGTGAACCCGCACGGCAGCACCGGTTACGGCCAGCAGCTCACCGACCAGATCTCCGGGGACTGGGGCGGCAAGTGCTACCGGGACCTGATGCGCGGAGTGGACTACCTGCTGGAGAACTACAGCTTTATCGACCCGGAGCGCCTGGGCGCGGCAGGAGCCTCTTTCGGGGGTTACATGATCAACTGGATCGAGGGGCACACCGACCGTTTCAAGTGCCTGGTCAACCACGACGGCGTATTCAACCTCGAGAGCGAGTACGGCTCCACCGAGGAGCTCTGGTTCCCCGAATGGGAGTTCGGCGGGCCTCTCTACCAGAACCCGACCCTGTACCGCATCTGGTCACCGCACCGCCACGCGGCGAATTTCAAGACCCCCATGCTTATCATCCACGGCGAAAAGGACTACCGCGTGCCCCCGGAGCAGGGCCTGATGGCGTTCACCATCCTGCAGCGGATGGACATCGAGTCCAGGCTGCTCTATTTCCCCGATGAGGGTCATTGGGTCCTGGACCCTGAGAACAGCCGCCTCTGGTACAAGACCATCCGAGACTGGTTCGACCGTTTCCTGATGCCCTGCAAAGCCCCGGAACGGGTAAAGTAAGCTGGTTCAGTCAATCCAGGAGAGTTCAGGTTTGGAAAACGACAGCAGTAGAGAACAGTTACAGAAAGAAGTGCTGGACACCCTGCCCTGGCTTGAAGAGGCCTCGAAGTTGGTACACCGGGCCTTCGCCCTGGGCCAGGAGCACCTTTTCGAGTCCTGGAAGACCTGGGATCCCCAGTACCGGGAAACCCTGCTCAAGGAGCTGACCCGTATCGACTGGGAGGTCCTCTCGGAGGCGATCAGCATCCTGCAAAACCCATCGTCTGCAGGCGAGCTGGACATCGACAGGATCAAGCCCATGCCCATGCGTACCGTGGAGGAACAGGTAGAACATCGCGCCCGGGAAGAAGAGCTCGGCCGCGAACACCTGATCAAGGGCAAGACCGCCTGGCTCATCCCGGCGGGCGGCTCCGGCTCGAGGCTGCTCAAAGACCTGGAGATGATCTACGCCTCGCTGCCTTTCAGGCGCCGCTACAAGGTGGCCGATGAACAGATGCGCTCTTTCGACGTGGACTGCGCCAAGGGACAACTGCCGATCACCCCGGTACTGGGCAAGACCTTCTACGGGCTTTTCATCGAACAGGCCCTGGCCCTCGGCGCCCGGGTGGGCAGGATGCCGGTGCTGATTTTCATGTTGAGCGATGAGACCCGGGACGCCTCGCTGTTTACCATTACCCACCACCCGCTGTACCGGCAGCTCGAACAGGCGCTCCTGCTGTTCGACCACGGCATGAACCCGGTGCTGGACAACCAGGCGCGGATCATCCCCAAGGATGACCGGGGAGCCCTGGTGTTCTCCGGCAATGGCAACGGGGGGCTGTTCAAGGCCATGTGGAATACCGCCTATAAAGGCTCACCCAATATTTTCAGCCACCTCGAAAAGCAAGGCATCGAGGTGGTGGGCTTCTCCAACGTTGACAACCCGGTGGCCGACATCATCCTGCCGCGCATGCTGGGCAGCCACCTGCGCTTGGGAGTCTCGCTGACTTTCGGGGTGGTCAGGAAGGTCGATCCTTTCGAGCGGGTGGGCATGATCGTGCGCCTCGCCGGCGAGAACAAGCTGGACAAGATCGAGTACAACGAGTTCCCGAAAGAGCTGGCCGAGGAGACCAACCCGGATGACCCGGACCGCCTGCTGTACGAGCACGGGGACGTGAATGTTTTCCTGATGAGCCTGGACGAGATGAAAAAAGTGGACCACCTGCCGCTCAAGACGTACCGCAACAAGATGGTGGCTACGGCCCGGGGGAGAGTCTCCGGCAACAAGTTCGAGTCTTTCACCTTCCATATCATCCGCTACCCGGCTGCGGACAGGATCGACGTGAAAGAGATCCTGCGGGCCGAGCAGTTCATGCCCACCAAGAACTCGATCGGCCGCGACAGCCCGGCCACCGTGATCCGGACTCTGTGCGACCGCAATGCGCGCTGGCTAGAGGCCCAGGGGGCCCGGGTGGCCCGCCAGGATGTCGAGAGCTGTGTCGGGGACTACGCCCGCCTGGCCTGGGACCTGCTCGAGCCCGCCGCTCGCGACACCGAGTTGGCCGGCGAGGTCAAGGCCGTCATCGGGCGGGTGGAAAGCCTCACCGACCTGAGGACTGCAGCCGACATCGAAAAGCTCTTCGCTTTGGTTGTCGGGCTGGGGGACAAGGCCCTGGCGGCCGGCCTGGAAAAGCTTAAAAATGCCGCCGACCATGCCTACAGCATCCTTCAGCCGGGCGAAGCCAGGGCCTTTGCCGAGTTCACCCCGGCTTTCGCCCTGGAAGCCGAGGACCTCGGGGAGATGGGCCTCGGCGAGGACTGGGTGCTTGAGACCGACTGCCAGCTCGCCCTGAGCGGGCACCCCACCCAGGTCAGTATCGGGCGGGGCTTATGCCTGGGAGAAAACAGCGCTTTCATCCTGGACATCCACAGCGAGTACGGGGAGATAAGCCTGAGCAAAGACCGCTGGCTGACTTTCGACCTGGACAAAGCGGGCTCTGCCGAAATCGGCGAGGAAGTGCGCCTGGAGCCCGGCGCCGAGGTGGAGATCCACGTGCACGGCAGCGGCCGGGTGGTGGTCCCGGATGGAACTGTGTTCAGCGGCGATTACCTGGTCAAGGTGCCCGATGGTGAGACCGTGGTCCTCGAGGGCAGCCCCAGGATCTGATCCCCCGGGGAGGAAAGCGGGTTTCCGCGGTGTGTTGTGATTTGTGAGATGGGTGTTTGCGCGGCAGGAGGGCATTGTTTGGAGCAGAAAGATCCGGGCTGGTACTGGCTGGAGTGCAGGAAGGGATTATCTGGACAACTGATATAATGGATGGTAACAGTGGTTACCATCCATTATCATTCAAGATCCGTCTAGAAAGGATATTGTGACTACCACTTTAACATGGTATTAACTAGGGCACTAGTACACTGTTAAAACTAGCCAATACCTTGTTGGATCTTTTTCCTTTAACATGGTATTATCTAGGTCGACAGTACACTGTTAAAACCGGCTAATACCCTATTGGATCTTTCTCCACCTCGAGTACCTTCCTTTACTCAGCACCTCCAGCTTACCCTGGCCTTTCAACCTCTGAAGAAGAGTCCTGATCCAGTCCTTGCCCACAGCGGGGCAGGCTTTTTCCAGGTCGGCAAGGGTGAAATCGCCGATAAATCCCTCGATGGCGTTAAGCACTATATTTGTCTTGCTGCCCCGGCCGGAGGAAAGTTTCCCGAGCCGGTTTTCAAATTCGCGGTAGGCGGCCAGGACTGTGGAAAGGAAATACTCCATCCAGGGCAGGACATCATGACTGCCTTGATGCCAACCCTGGGATGACCGGTAGAGGGTGTCGTAATAGGATTCATGTGTCTGCTCGATAATCCTTTCCAGGCTGATATAGCGGCCTACCTCATAACCGTAGCGATATAGTAAGAGCACGCCGAGCAATCGGGCCATACGGCCGTTTCCGTCCAGAAACGGGTGGATGCAGAGGAAATCCAGCAGGTATAAAGCGATAAGAATCAGGGGATCAAATTCCTGTTCCTTTTCGAGTTCACCGTAGCGCTCGTGTAATAATCGCATGTATTCGGCAGTAAAGGCCGGCTCCACCGGGATAAAGCGGACTTTCTTCGTTCCATTGAGAAGAAACTCGGATATCTCATTCGGAGCGGATTTCCAGCGTCCTCCCTCTTTCCCGCTGTATTTCATCAGGTCTCGGTGCAACTGGCGCACCACTCCATCCTGGAAAGGCATATGTTCGTGGCTGGCGTGAATGGTGTTAAGGACATCCCGATAGCCGGCGATCTCGCTTTCCGGTCGGTTGGCCGGACTGGTTTTATTCTCCACCAGGTCCCGTATGCGCTGGTGGTCGGCAGTAATGCCCTCCAGCCGGTTGGAGGATTCGGTGCTCAGGATAATTGCGATCTGCCGCAGGTTTTCTATCATCTCAGGGGCCTGACGGCTGAAAAGCTCCTGTTTCCCCTTGTACTCGCCGATCTGCCGGATAATTACTATCAGGCGCTGGGGAATGACCAGTCTTTCCAGATATTCCCGACTGAAAGATTTCATGGGACGCTCTCTTGCTTAGACACCTTGCATTTTTAATCTCGACCGTTTGGAGTTCTTCTCAAGCAGGCGCTCCTCCAGGATTTCACCCTCGCAGGAGATCGCTGCGGCCGAGGGCCGGCTGTCGGGGCGGCTCTCTCACTTTTTGGAATACTCCACCCGGCTTTTTTCCGACTCCCAGACCAGCACCTTGTCGATCGCCACTCCATCTGGCGCCCTGGCCTCGGCCTGCTCGAAAATGATCCTTGCCAGGTTCTCGGCGGTCGGGTTGAGGGTGTCGAAAGGCGGGACACTGTTGAGGTCCCGGTGGTCGAACGGGGCGAGCACTTCCTCGAGCAGGGCCTTGAGGTTGCCGAAGTCCACTGCCATCCCGCGGTCGTCCAGGTCCTGCGTCCGCACGCTCAGCCTGACCCTCCAGTTGTGCCCGTGCGGCCTGGCGCACTTGCCCGGGTAATCGCGCAGGCTGTGGGCCGAGGAGAACTCTCCATCAACAGATATACGGTACATGGCCGGAATCTTGTAAATAATTTGAAAAATTTTGCCCGGCTCTCAGGCGGCGGGCTCACACACCCCGCCTGCTTTCAGCGGACACCCCTCTGGCAGAGGGGAATTTTACTTCAGGTCTTTCTTGACAGCCCTTTATCTTTTTTCTTTTTCCGCGCCTCCTGAAGCTTTCTTTTTCAACTCGTAGATCAGCTCCAGGGCCTCGATCGGGCTGAGCTTGTCCGGCTCGACCTCTTTCAGGCGCTCGAGCGCCGGGTTGGGCGGCGCCACCGAGAACAGCGGCAACTGGTCGTGCTTTAGCTTGGGCTCCGGGGCCATTTTCCCCCGCGCCAGGGCGGGCAGGTGGTCGGCGGTGAACTCGCCGGATTCGAGGTTGTTGAGGACTTCCCGCGCCCGGTCGATAACCTCCTGAGGGATGCCCGCCAGGCGCGCGACCTGGATACCGTAGCTGCGGTCTGAGCCCCCCGGGGCGATCTTGTGCAGGAAAATGACCCTCTCGCCGTAGTCCTTGACCAGCACGTTGTAGTTGCGCACCCGGGCCAGCATGGCTTCCAGCTCGGTCAGCTCGTGGTAATGGGTCGCAAAGACCGTCTTGGCTGCGCGCGCCGGGTTCTCGTGCAGGAACTCGGTAACCGCCCAGGCAATGGACAGCCCGTCGAACGTGCTGGTCCCCCGGCCGATCTCATCCAGCAGGATCAGGCTTTGGGGCGTGGCGTTGTTGAGGATGTTGGCGGTCTCGTTCATCTCGACCATGAAAGTGCTCTGGCCGCGGGCCAGGTTGTCGCTGGCGCCGACACGGGTAAAGATGCGGTCGACCAGGCAGATGCCGGCCCGCCGGGCCGGGACGAAGCTGCCCATGTGCGCCAGCAGCACGATCAGGCCCATCTGGCGCAGGATCGTGCTCTTGCCGGCCATGTTGGGGCCGGTAAGGATGATAATCTGGCTGGCCCGGTTATCCATCACCAGGTCGTTGGGCACGAACTGCTCCCGGTCCATCATGCACTCGACCACCGGGTGGCGGCCCTGTTCGATCTCGACCCGGTCTCCCTCGACCATTTCGGGCCGCACGTACTTGTTCTCCACGGCCACCTCGGCCAGGGCGGCGAGCACATCGATCTCCGCGGTCTTCTGCGCCGCTTTCTGCAGGCCGGCGCTGAACGAGGCCAGGTGCTCTCGCAAGCCGCTGAACAGCTCGGACTCCATTACGGCGATTTTCTCCTCCGCCCCCAGCACCTTGTCCTCGTACTCTTTCAGCTCCGGGGTGATGAACCGCTCGCCGGTGGAGATGGTCTGCTTGCGGATGAAGTCCTCGGGCACCTGTTTCAGGTTGCTCTTGGTGACCTCTATGAAATAGCCGAAAACCCGGTTGTACCTGATTTTCAGGTTGGAGATGCCGGTCCGCCGGCGCTCCTGCTCCTCCATGCGGGCGATCCAGCTCTTGCCCTCGGCCACCAGCGAGCGCAGCTCATCGAGCTTGCGGTTGTACCCGGGGCGGATCACGCCCCCGTCCGCTAGACTCACCGGCGGGTCCTCGACTACGGAGTCCTCGATCAGCTTCACCAGTGCGGGGAACTCCTCCAGCTCCGCTGCACTCTGCTCGAGGGCCTCGCTCTCCGAGTCCTCCAGCAGCTTCCTGATCCCGGGCAGCCTGGAAAGCGACCTGCCTAGGGCCACCACCTCGCGGGGCCCGGCGCGGCCGCTCGAGATGCGGGCCACCAGGCGCTCGATATCGGATACAGCTTCCAGCAGAGCGCGCAGCTCGCACCTCAGCGCGCTGTTGTTGACCAGGGCTTCCACCCGGTCGTGGCGGCCGCGGATGGCCTCGAAATCGACCAGGGGCTCGAGCAGCCAGCGCCTGAGCGCCCTGGCACCCATGGCGGTGAGGGTGTGGTCCAGGGTGTCCAGCAGCGTGCCCTCGCGGCCGCCGCGGAAACTTTCCACCAGCTCGAGGTTGCTTACCGTGTCGGCATCCAGCACCATCAGGCGCCCGGGGAAATACGGCTGGATGGTGCGCACGTGGTCCAGGCTGGCCGGCTGGAGCCTGGCCACGTAGTCGAGCAGCACCCCGGCGGCGACCGCTGCCGGGTGGTCGTCCCCGATACCGAAGCCCTCCAGCGAGGCCACCCCGAAGTGCCGGTGCAGCAGGTCAAGGCAGCTCTGCCTGTCGAAGCGCCAGTCTTCGAGGTAAGTCAGGTGCAGGTTTTCCGGCCGGTCCTGTCCGATCAGGTCGAGCAGCGGCTGTGTCCGGCCCGGCCCGGGCGGCTCCGGCAGCCCGTCCGCACCCTCCAGCAGCAGCTCCGCCGGGCAGATCCGCAGGACTTCATCCGCCAGCTTGGCAGCCTCGACCGCTTCGAGGTAGAACTCCCCGGTGGAGACATCGCACCAGGCCAGGGCGACCAGGCCGCCGCGGGCCGGGTGGGCCGCGGCAATGAAATTGTTTTTCACCGCGGCCAGCAGCGACTCGTTCATCACCATGCCCGGGGTGATCACCTCGGTCACCGCGCGCTTGACTATGCCCTTGGCTTTTCTCGGGTCCTCGACCTGGTCGCAGACAGCCACCTTGAGCCCGGCGGCCACCAGCTTGGCGATATAGCCCTCGACCGCCTTGACCGGCACCCCGGCCAGGGGCACCCTGCCCGCAGCCCCGTTGTTGCGGGTGGTCAGGGTAAGCCCCAGCACCCTGGCCCCGACCCTGGCATCCTCACAGAACATCTCGTAGAAATCACCCATGCGAAACAGCAGGATCTCGCCCTGGTGCTCGGCTTTGATACGCCGGTACTGTTCCATTAACGGTGTTTCGGTACCCATCGAGGCCAGACCTCAGGGGGAAATGAGTTGGTAGGAAATGCCCTTTTTTTTCAGCTTCTCGATCAGCCTGTCCGCCTCGCGGCGGCTTTTCAGGCCGACTATCCGCACCCGGTAGAGCTTGTCGGCCCCTGCAGGCAGCACCGCCGGGTCGAAGCCCTGTTTCCTCAAGCCGGCGGCATGGGCCTCGGCGCGGGCCAGGGACGAAAAAGCACCGAGCTGGATGCTGTAACCGCCCGGGGCTGCCTGCGGCGGGCTGACGGCAGTGCCAGCAGCCGGGCCGAAAACCGAGCCTGCGGCGCTTTGGGCCAGGCGGTCCCGCCACTGGCGGGCGGCCTTGCCGCCGCCCTGCCCGTAGAATTCCACCAGCCTGTAGAGTGCGGCAAGCTGGTAAGGGTCCCCGGGACTCTGGTAAGCGACCAGGTAATGCTGGGCCGCCTTGTCCCTGTCCCCGGCCGCCTGCAGGGCCTCCCCGCAGTAATAGTGCAGCATACCCGAACTGGCGCTCTGGCCCATGGCCAGCGCACGCTCCAGGGTCCCGACCGCCTGCCGGGGATACTTCATCCGCAACTCGGCGCGGGCGGCCTTGGCCAGTGCGCTCTGCCTGTTCTCCGGGCTTCCGGCTGCCTCGGCCGCCAGCAGCCAGCTCTCCCGCGCCCGGGTGTAGTCTCCCCTGGAAAAAGCCAGGTCCCCTAGGCGCTCTCCTGCGATCACCGCCTCGGCCTGCCCTGCGGCCATCCCGCAGACCAGCTCGAGCCTGGAGAAAGCGGAGTCCCCATCGGTTTCCAGGCAAGCCCGGTAAAGCAGC
This sequence comes from Candidatus Glassiibacteriota bacterium, assembly GCA_016934095.1. Classification (GTDB taxonomy): domain Bacteria; phylum Gemmatimonadota; class Glassbacteria; order GWA2-58-10; family GWA2-58-10; genus JAFGTO01. Next base: position 5,757 of record JAFGTO010000304.1, on the reverse strand, counting down.
GCCCGGTTGCGCTGCTCCGGGGAAGATGCCGCCCGCAGGGCGTTTTCCACCAGCACGCGGGCGTCCGCCGCATGACCCGCGGCCATCTGGCCCCGCGCCACCTCCAGCATGTCCTGGGCCTCCAGCCGCAGCGCAGCCGCACCGAGAAAGGCCGCAGCGGCGATCAGACAGACCGGTATACCGCCTGCCCGCTTCATCCCAGCACCTCCCGCTGGAAGCGGAACCCCAGCTCTTCCAGGATAAGCCTGTCGCTGAAACGGCTCGACTTGAGTTTCAGGTCGGTCTCGAGCAGCAGCTCCAGCGCCCTCTCCAGCCTGGCAGGTGTCAGCGCGCGGGCCTGTCCGAACATTTTTTGCACTGCCTCGGCAGGCCTCTGGATCAGGCCCAGCTTAAGCTTGATCGTCCTGTCGGGAATGCGCTGGGCCAGCATCTCCCTGATCCGGCCCAGGGTCATGAAATGCCTGCCCGCCAGGGCTACCGCGTTCACGGCCGACTCCCCGTGTGAGACCAGGTGCGAGCTCAGCTCGTTCGCCTTGAGCACCCCGCCCTCGGCCAGGTGGTCGACCCAGTCGAAAACCGTGCCGCCGCTCTCGATACCGGTCATGCCGCGGATATCATCGGCTGTGATCTCCGGCCGCTCCCCGCAAAAGATCGAGAGCTTCTCCAGCTCATCGTCCAGGCGGGCCAGCGCCCCCCCGGCCCGGATGTAGAGCTCGAATGCATCCCGCGCGGTTATGCTCTTGCCCCGGTGCTGTGCCCGGCCGACAATCCAGCGGATAAGCTCGGCCTCCCTGAGCGGCCAGAACAGCACTGTGTCCGCCGCCTCCTCGAGCCTGGCCGCCCATTTCGGCGACTTCTTTTTCTGGTCGATGCGGATACGCTCTCCGGCGGCCAGGACCAGCACGGTGGTGTCAGCGGGATTTTCCGCATAGTCTGTCAGGTACTGTTTCACCCTGGGCTGCACTTTTTCCAGGTCGCGGATCAGCACCACCCGCCTGGGCGCCATCATCGGCGGAGTGCTGAGCACTGTGGCCAACCTGCTCGCATCCAGGTCCGCGCCGTGAAAGCGGTCGAAATTGAAATCCCGGGTGGCCTGGTCCACCGCCTGCCCGAGGATGGTGTCCACCGCCTGCCCGGTGAGGAATTTCTCCTCCCCGTGAAAAAAATACACCCTCGCGAACACGCCGTTTCCGGCCCGGCTGACCAGCCCGGAATAAGCGACTTTCGGCATCCGCCCTCCCTGGGACCTGCCATTACTATAAATGAAATACAAAAACGTATTTCCGGCACTTACCGTTTAATATAAGGATCTCCACCGGCGCGACTCAAGAGTAAAGATCCTCATTGAGGCCCGAACGGGTCCGCAGCCGGACACCAAATAAAAAAGGCGGCCCACCCGCACAGCCGGGTGATACCGCCCTTCATTAAATCCAGACAATTTTTTTGAGATTTATCCGGTTATGCCCTGGAAGCTACTCTCCGCTCTCGGCCACCCCGCTCAGGACAAAGACCGGCCTGGTATGGACCGGGTAGCTGAAAGCAGGCTCGTCCTCGGGAACGGCATAGGAAGCCAGCATCACCTGCCTGGCCTGCCGTTTTGCACCCAGCCGGTCTCTTGAGTGGAATTCACCGGCCGGGTGGTAATTGACCACGTCAACGGTGGAATCCGCCGCGCTCATCCCGTAGCGGAGCTGCCGCTCGTTTCCGGTGTCGATAAAAAATAGCGCAACAGCCAGGGTGATCACCGCGGCCGCGGCTGCGGGAATCATCAGGCGGAGCCTGCGGGTACCCAAGCCGGTTGAGGCTGCACCGGCGTATGAAGCTCTCTTGACACGGAAGTAAAGATCCGGCGGCGGTTCGACAGCGGGCAGGTCGTGAAGGTGAGTGAGGCCCTGACGGTAAGCTTTTACCCGTCGGGCGCATTTCTCGCACCGCTCGAGGTGAGCTTCGCTTTCGGTAAGTCTTTCACCTTCCAGCTCACCTTCGAGATAGGCGGAAAAATAGCGCAAAAAACTCCGGCAATTCATTTAAGCCAATCCTCACAAAATATTTAAATTAAGCTGTAACTCCGGAAACAGGTATTTATCTGGCAGGTAGCTGTTCTTACCTTAAATACAAGGCTCGCTCTCAGATTGTTCCCTTTTTTTCAGGCGGGCAGTAAAAACGGCGTTCTTTAGTCCCTCCTCTTACAATATACCCCGCGCGTCAGCCTGTGCAAGGCTCTTTTTACCGGCCGGGCCGGGAGCACCGGGAAAGGCTCCCCTTGCTGCAGAGCCACTGGCCGTTTCAAGAACGCAGATGGGTTTTTTCAGTCGCGGGTGAACTCCAGGTCGATCACCTCCCCGCACTTGCAGGTCACCCGCAGACCGATCAGCACGCCTTCCTCATCGTGAAAGCGCTCGAGCTTTACCTGTTCCGGCTGCTCCCCGGCTGCGGACTCGCCTTCTCCGGCCCCTGCGGCTTCGGGTCCGGCGGCAGCGGGTTCTTCCGGCCCGGCTTCCTCCATTTCCACCGGGTTTTCATCCACAGGCATGCTCTTGAAAACTCTCTCGGTAAACTTCCTGCCGCCGAGATCTACGGTTTCGACCCTGGCCCCCATTTTTTCCAGGCTGGCCGCCTTGATCACTTTTTTGCTGCTTTCCATATCAACTCCCCGGGTTATCTCCTCAAAACGGAAAAAGGCCCTGAAAGCCCCTGCATTTAACGAGTGATGAAATAGACAAAAGTGAGAAACGCACTGATCGAGATCAGGAAAAAGATCAACAGCCCTCCTGTACTCATCTTCATGTAGGCAAGCCGGTGAGTCACCTGACCGCTGGCGGCTCCCGCGGCCGGCGGCTGGAGACCCCCTGTTGAAGCCCCGGCCACTGCTTCCTGCTCCAGCGTGGTATGACAGACCGGGCATTCAGCGAGCCGGGCCGGCACGCCGGCTCCGCAGCCCGGGCAATCGACCATCACTTCATCCTCCGTCTCGCTGTCGGAGACTTCTCCCTCCTGGGAGTACAACTCCAGTCCCGCTGCAGCCTGTGCCTCTTCGGCCCTGGCCTCATCCGGCTGAGCGGTCTCCCCGGCAGCGTTTTCCGCTGCGGCCTGCTGCGGCGCAGCCTCAGTGCTGTCCGGCTCGGCTCCGGCCGCACCCTTTTCCCCGCCGGAGTTGCGCAAGCCGTAGGATTGCCTCTCGGAAGCGGTGGCCGCCACGAACTGGATACTCCTCTCCCCGGACCGCGGCGGCGGCGTTTCAGCTTCCGCAGCCTCTTCTTCGCCTTCCAGGCTCTCGGCCACCTGTGCCTGGGCCCGCTCGCCCAGGGCCGCGCCCACATCGATGATCCATTTTTCCTCGCAGGGACATTCCATCAGGCCTTCTGCATCGGCGGGGACTTTTATCATCTTGTCGCACTTGGGGCACTTGATCTCGGTCAGCCGCTCCAGGATCTTCCTGTCGTGCCCGCCGCGCAGGGCCAGCAGCTCGTTGTCGACATTGATGACCCAGGAACAGTCATCGTAGGGGCATTCCATCAGACCGTTCATCGTGGTATCGATCTGAACCGGCCGTCCACAATTGTAGCAGTTGATATTGAACGTTTTGAGGTCTCCGAGGGCAATCTTCTGCTCCTCTTCCAGCTCCTCGGTCGAATAGGTTTTCCTGCAATCTGGATTCAGGCACTCCAGCAGGCCGGTTATGTCCTTGTTCGGCTCGAGCTTTGAGCCACAGTACCGGCAAAAATATTCCTTCCCCGGGACATAACCTTCCTCGACCTGGTGTATCATCTCCAGCAGCTGGTCTCCATCCTTGGTCAGGATATTATGCTCCCTGGCGAAATCCAGCGCTTCCTGGTCGAAAAAGCCGGTCGTCAGGCACACTCCCTTGGGTGAGCCATCCATGTTCATCCGCTGTACCAGGGACTGCAGCTGCTCGGGAGTAATCAGCTCGCCCATGGAGATCTCGAAATACTCGACCACGACCCTGATCCCCTGAGAGTCCCTGATTACGGCCCAGCATACCCGCTGCTCATCGACCCGGGGCAGTTCCATGATGTCATAGCCTTTCGGCCGGAACATGGTGTTGAGGATACCCTCGAGCTTGGCCTGGACCTCACCCGACTTTCTCGATTTCTTGCCGACCAGCTTGAAATTGCGCCGGACCCAGAACCCGACTGCCGCAATTATCACCACGGCAAAGATAATCCCGGAGAGCAGCGGGTTCTGCCTCAGCAGGTCCCAGAAAAACAGCCGTATAATGACCAGCACGGCCACTATTGCCAGGCCCAGCTTCTCGGCAAAACCGAAAATCCTCTTGCGTTTCTCGTCCATTGTCAGCTACCGGCACCTTTTTTGTGAAGAAAACGTTAACCCTTTTACCCGCAAGAATGATACCCCGATATAGAAATTGTAACCGACTTGCCTGTCCGGGACAAGTTTTTTTAAAAAAATTGCAAAACCCTTGACATAATTTCCTAATCAAATTATAATTTAGTGCCAAGATTCCTCACAATACTGCTTTTCTATAGATATCTACCGCTCGTCGTTAGATCTCGTATATTCCCGAGTGATTTCTTGATTTTCCTGGCCTTGGGCAGACATCTTTCCTTTATCTTATGACCTGCCATATTAGAAGCGCATTGAAATATTAAAGTTTTAGGGTATAAAGGCTGTCAAGGGCCGTTTCCTCTCTTGTGACAACAAAATGAGGCGAGAAAACCTCAATTGCATAACATATTAAAATTCTTACAGTTACACTGGAAACTGCTTGCCTTGCCCTTGACAGCCCATGAAGCAATAAATTCCACCACGGGGCGTTGAGGTTTTATTTCAACGCCCCTTTAGTACAATAGATTTACCAGAAAAGTCGTTTTGGATTCGACGCATTCTGATTAAGCCTTGGAGCGGATGGGGATGATCGGAACCGGTCGTGGAACGGAATCCGCCTTTAGTTGACTTTTACCAAACCCAGAAAGAAACCCCCCGGATTTCAGGACCTATTTCAAGAAAATAATTCCCCGAGACTTACCTTTTCAGCTTGGGATTCGGATAAAGCCTTTTTAAAGTGGCTTGCCGGAGCAGCGGTTGTCCGCTGCATACTCATAATGCAGTGGACCCCGTACTGCCTGCATTATCTTATAATATTTCAACCTGACTGACTCTAACTGCCGGCCGGCGGGAATCGCTCCCGACACGGTCTTATTCTTCCCGCCGGCTATACCTCTAATGCAAGGAGTATCCTTCAGTGGAAGAAATCATTGACATTGGAGAGATGAAATCCAAGTCCATCACCGATTTGCACAACATGGCCATGGATCTCAATCTCAACAACTTCGCCGGCCTGCGCAAGCAGGACCTGATTTTCCTGATCGAACAAAACCTGCTCGACAACAATGTCGTGCTGCGCGGCGAGGGAGTGCTGGAAATCCTGCCTGAGGGCTATGGGTTCCTGCGCTCGCAAGACTGGAACTATTTCTACGGCCCGGATGATATCTATGTCTCTCCCAGCCAGATCAAGCGTTTCGACCTGCGCACGGGAGACACCATCCACGGCAGGGTGCGCCCGCCCAAGGAAGGCGAGCGGTACCTGGCGCTGTTGAAAGTGGAAGCGGTGAATTTCGAGGACCCCGAAAAGGCCAAGCAGAAAATCCTTTTCGACAACCTGACCCCGCTGTTCCCGGATGAGCACCTGCAGCTCGAGAACAAGGCCGGCGACATCTCTATGCGGGTGATCGACCTGGTCTCGCCGATCGGCAAGGGGCAGCGCGGCCTGATAGT
>JAFGTO010000303.1 GCA_016934095.1 Candidatus Glassiibacteriota bacterium | reverse complement strand
TGGCTCATTCCCCCGGTATTCCTCTGTTTGCCGGGATCATTGACGCACTTGACCGGAAACAACTGAAAATTACTTGACAAATATTGATGATATGTGTATAATATACTTGTAAATTATAAAAGGAGCGGCCATGAGCCTCTGGCAAGAACTGGGGTACTCGAGACCTTTCAAGCAGCCCGTGGAAGAGACCATGCTTAACATAGTCCATACCGGCAGCCTGCTGGTCAAGGAAGGGTACCGCGTGCTGCGCCCCTTCGGCCTGACCGATGCGCAGTTCAACGTGCTGATGCTGCTGAGATACAATTCTGTCGACGGCAGGATCAACCAGACCAGCCTGGGCAGGATGATGCTGGTCAACCGCTCGAATGTCACCGGCCTGGTGGACCGCATGGAAAAAGCCGGCCTGGTCAGGCGGGTCCCGGACCCGCAGGACCGCAGGGTCAACTGCGTGGAGCTGACCGCGGCCGGGCTGGAGGCTGTCTCTGAGGCCCACGCGGCCTACTTTGACCGTCTCAGCCACATCATGTCCACCCTGTCCGCTGCTGAGCGAGAAAAGCTGATCGTCATGCTGGAAAAGGTGAGGAGCCGGCTGAAAGAGGGCGGGGAAAAAGGGTAATAGCAGCACACAGCGCCGCTCGAGGGAGTGGTGATATTTTTTGCCATTTATGTTTATATATTAACAGTTTATATCTTAGCAAAAACTATGCCCCTATGCAGCCTTGTCTGAACAGGTTTTTCTGGGAGTCTCGAGCCGCAGGGGACTTTTCAAACAATATTTATTACATTGAAGGAGGGAATCACCGTGATCCAACAGCCTGCAATGCGATCTGCAACTCTGGTGCGCTGGTCCGCCCGCATCCTGGCCCTGGTCTGGGCGGGGTTCTGGACCTGGTTCGGCCTGGCCTCCGGCCTGGGAGAGGGCCTGGACCCGCTGGGGGTATTCATGCACACCCTGCTGCCCGGACTGGTGTTCCTGGCCGCGGCCCTGGCTGCCTGGCGCTGGGAGGCTGCGGGCTCTGCCGGGCTCCTGCTGATGGCTGTGCTGGCCCTGGTGCAGTTCCCCTTTGCCCGGCAGTCGTTCGGCCTGGCGACCATTACCCTGCCGCCGGTGATTGCGGCAGTATTGTTCATCCTGGGCCGGTGGCTGAGCCGCAGGCCCTGTGTAGAGAGAGGCGGGCAAGGAGAAAAGCCCCCGGCAACGGAGAACTCGTGTTGAAGAACCGGTTCAAGCACCAGGGAGTATCGCCCATCATGTTTCGCTCGGGCCTCATCCTGCTGCTGGCTGCCGCCCTCCCGGTTGCCGCCGCTGCCGGACTGCCTGTGTCCGGGCAGCAGCGCGAGTGCGTGGTCCTGCTCCACGGACTGGGCCGCAGCAGACTTTCCATGCAGCCCCTGGCCCGCTACCTGGAAAACCAGGGGTATGATGCAGTCAATATCGGCTATCCCTCGACAGAATACCCGGTCGAGTGGCTGACCGGCTGCGTGGCGCAGGAAATCGCGCGCTGCCGGCTGGAGCAAGGGGCCAGGCTGCATTTCGTAACCCACAGCCTGGGTGGAATCCTGGTGCGCAGCTACCTCGAGGAGCACCGGCCGGAGAACCTCGGCCGGGTGGTGATGCTCGGGCCCCCCAGCCGGGGCAGCGAGCTGGTGGACAAGCTGGGCGGGACTTTCCTTTTTGGTGCGGTCTACGGCCCGGCCGGCTGTCAGCTTGGCACGGGCCCGGCAAGCCTGCCCTGCAGTCTGGGCCCGGCCGATTTCGAGCTGGGGGTGATCGCCGGCGACAGGAGCCTGAACCCGCTGTTTTCGCTGCTGATCCCGGGGCCGGACGATGGCAAGGTGTCGGTGGAGAGAGCAAAAGTCGAGGGCATGGCCGATTTCCTGGTGGTGCCGCGCAGCCACCCTTTCATGATGAACAGCCCCGAGGTGGCAGAGCAGGTGGCGTATTTCCTAAGGCACGGGAGGTTCCGGCACTGAATTGAACGGCCGGGCGCATTACTCGCGGCTTGCCGCACCGGCTAGCCAGAGAAGATAAATAATTTGGAAATACCTTAAAAATCGATAACTCCCGGCAGCAGTGCCCGCCGCCGGTTTTCCGGAATACCCGGGCACGATCACTCCCCCCAGGAGGGTGGCGAAAATGGATGAGCAACAGGAAAAATCCCTGCTCGATCGTGTCGCCAGGCTGGAGCAAACCGTGGAAGACCTGCGACTTACGCTCGGGCTGCGCGCCGCAGCCGGGCCGGGTGCGGCACCGGAATCGTATCCTGCTCCTACTCCCGAAGTCCATGTACCAGGGCCACTGGCAGCCGGGCCGATCCAAAGGCAAGCCGAAGCAAGTGCGGCTGCTCCCAGGCGCCGCGCCCTGCCGGATGACATGTACAGGGGCGAGTACTGGCTGGGCAAGGTCGGGATCGGCCTGGTGCTGTTCGGCGTGGCTTTCCTTTTCAAGTACTCGATCGACCGGGGCTGGCTCACCGAGCCGGTGCGTCTCGGCTGCGGCCTGGCCATCGGGACAGCCCTCTTCATTGCCGGGGTCCGCATCCATGCCGGGCGCAGGCATTTCAGCCAGGTGCTGCTCGGGGGCGCGTTCGCGACTTTCTACCTCACCGGGTTCGCCGCCTTCCAGCTCTACCACCTGGTTCCCTGGCCGGCAGCCTTCGCTTTCATGGCGGCGGCGACCCTGCTAAGTTTCTGCCTGTCCCTGGGCATGAGGGAAATGGTGCTGGCGCTGATCGGGACAGTGGGGGGGCTGGGCACGCCGTTCCTGCTCTATACACCGGAGGGGAGCCTGCCCGGGCTGGCAGGCTACACCTGCCTGGTATTGGGGGGAGCTGCGGCGGTTTACCTGTACCGCGGCTGGCGGCCGCTCCTGGTGGTATCCGCGGTTGGAGCGGTGGTGGTATTCTCCATCGTAGTCAGCCAGGTCGTAAAGGACACCCCGCCCTTCGACCGCTGGGCCTCGCAGCTCGGGGTGGTTTTCGCCTGGCTCTCGGTCTGGGCCGTGCCGGTGCTGCGCGACCTCCTCCAGGCGCAGGACCCGGGCCGCTGGCCCGGCTCCCCGGCCGCGCGGCCGGGGTCCAACCTCGCCACCCACCTGCTGACCCTGCTGATGCCGCTTCCCTTCCTGGTTTTCTCCCGGGTGATCTGGCGCCTGTCAGAGGCGTCTTTCGGCTGGGTAGTCCTGGCCGGGGGCCTGGTCTATGGCCTGGTCGCCTGGGGGCTGCGCTCCAGGCGCCTGGAGCGGCTGGGCTACACGCACGCCGTGGCAGCGCTCGCCATGCTCACCGTGGCTTTCTGCCTGCTGCTGGAGGGCAAGGCCCTCCTGCTGACCCTGACCGTAGAGGCCGTGGCCCTGCACCTGGTCTCCAGCCGCCTG
>JAFGTO010000302.1 GCA_016934095.1 Candidatus Glassiibacteriota bacterium | reverse complement strand
TCCGCCCTCCCCCGGAATAATTATTATAACCGGTTGTCAAAGGGGTTTGAAAACGAGAGAAGGAAGCTATCGGCAAAGCTCGTAAAAGCGGGACCCGGGTGGGGCTGGTCACCCTGGGCTGTGCCAAGAACCAGGTGGACAGCGAGTACATGCTCTCCGGCCTGGCAGCCGGGGGGTTATCCCTGACCGGCGACCTGTCCCGGGCCGAGGCGATCGTAGTCAACACCTGCGGGTTCATCCAGGCGGCCAAGGAGGAGTCGATCGAGGCGATCCTGGAGGCGGCCCGCTACAAGGAGCCCGGAGGCAGGTGCCGGGTGCTGGCGGTGGTGGGCTGCCTGTCCCAGCGCTATGCGGAGCAGCTTAAAGCAGAGCTGCCGGAGGTCGACCTGTTCCTGGGGGTGGGCGATGAGCAGCGCAGCCTGGCGGCCCTGCTGCGCTCGGCCCTGGGAGAGGGACCGGGCGGCCAGTCAGGCTGCAGGGAAGCCCGGCCGCTCCGCCTGGTGGAGACCGCCTTGCAGGGTTGGGCTTACCTGAAAATAGCCGAGGGCTGCAGTAACCACTGTTCCTACTGCGCGATCCCCCTGATCCGCGGCGACCTGGTGAGCCGGCCCCCGCACGAGCTGGTCGAAGAAGCCCGCTACCTGGAAAGCCTGGGAGTGCTCGAGCTGAACCTGATCGCCCAGGACCTCACCGCCTACGGCCGCGACCGGGGTAAAGACCACCCCGACCTGGAGGGCCTGCTCAGGCTGCTGCTGAGCGAAACCGGGATCCCCTGGATCCGGCTGCTCTATACACACCCGGCCCACCTGGAGGAGGGCCTGCTCGAGCTGATGGGCTCTGAGCGGCGCATCCTGCCCTACCTGGACCTGCCGGTCCAGCACGCTGCGGACAGGATCCTCGGGCGCATGGGCCGGAAAACGACCGCGGAGAAGATGCGCAGCCTGATCCGCCGGGCACGCGAGCTGGTAGATTCCCTGGTGCTGCGCACCACCGTGCTGTTAGGCTACCCGGGCGAGACCCTGCGCGATTTCGAGGCCCTGCTGGAATTTATCGCCGAGGTGCGTTTCGACCGGCTGGGCGCTTTCGCTTATTCGCCGGAGGAAGACACTCCTGCAGCCGGGCAGGGCGGCAGGGTGCCCCGGGCCGAGAAAGAGCGGAGGGTCGAGATGCTGCTCGAGCTGCAGCGCCGGATCAGCGCCGAGCGCAACGCCGGGCGGGTCGGCAGGGTCCTGCCGGTGCTGATCGAGCGGGCCCTGGAACCCGGGGAAGCGCTGTGCGCAGAGTACGGCTGGGCGGGCCGCAGCGCAGCCCACGCGCCCGAGGTGGACGGCTGGGTCTACCTGGCGGGACAGCGGCTCGAGCCCGGCAGTTTCGCCAGGGTGAGGATCAAGGAGGCCCAGGACTACGACCTGTTCGGCGCGGTTGTCGATTAAAATCTCGCCAAACCTTGAGAAATGGATGATAATGTGTTATTTTAATTTGGAATATACTATATATTGTGTTTTTCATTCCCTGAGGAAATCTAAAAGCGCGTTGAAATATTAATGATTAGAGGTATTTTTTCAACGCCCCTCTACTAACGGCTGCCTATGGACTTTGATCAGGCAGGAGTTTCCCTAAAGAGCCTCCTCCCCGGGCGGCTGTGCCTGGCTGCCGCTGTCATTCTGGTAACAACCGCCTCCGGCCTGACCGCCCAGGGTCAGGACCTGCCCACCGTTGTCTCTAATCTGAAGGTGGAACCCTCGCCCTTCTCGCCCAACGGCGATGGGGAGAACGAGTTCACCAAGTTCAGTTTCTTCCTCAGCGAAGCCTCCTCGGTCTCTGTCGACATCATCTTTAACACCCAGACCCCCCGTATCGGCGGGCAGGACTACTTTATCGCCGTTTCCCAGGAAGAGCTGACTATCGGCGGCGAGACTGTCATCATCTATCCCTCGACCATCTACACCAACCCGGACATCTCCGGGCTGGTCGAGTTTTCCTGGAACGGCAAGCTGACCGAGGGTTTTTCCGGCCTGCTGCCGGATACGGTCTACACCTTCCTGATCCGGGTCGAGGACAAGGACAGCGACGACAACCTGAAGACCTTGCCGATAACCGGCACGGTGATAATCGACAAGCAGCCGCCGGCGATTTACGACATCTCCGCCACCCCGGATCCGTTCAGCCCTAACGACGACGGGATCAAGGACTTCGCCACTATCACTTTCAAGCTGAGCGGCATACCCCAGGTAGAGGAGGTCGGGTACATCGGCTTTTACCTGACAGCGCCGGATGCAGAGGGCAACCGCTCTTTTGAACTCGACCCGGCCTCCACCTCCCCGGACATCTACAACCCCAATATCCCTACCGTGCTGGAAACAGGCCCGGTCCCGCTGGAGTTTATCAAGCGCAGCAACAATTCCGCGGACTTCACTTTCCAGCTCAGCGGCGGGCGGATCCTCGATTCCGGGGACACGGTGAGCATCCTGACCAACCCGGTCACCATCCTCGCCGCGGACCCGCTGGGCAAGGTCTACCGCGACCAACAGCAGCAGAAGTTCAGCTATGTCAAGTCGGTAATTGGCTATTCCGGCTCCAACACCGTGGACGAGAGCAACATCGTGCAGGTGCGCTCCTCTGCAGTGGCGCTGAAAGTGGACATCCGCGACAGCTTCAACCAGCAGGTCGCCACCCTGGATCCCCAGTTCGTCGGCGGCCGCGAGTATACGGTCAGCCTGGGGCCGCAGCTCGACGATGACACCTACACCTATATTATCACCGCAGCGGACCAGGCAGGCAACCAGTCCGAGGTCTCCGGCTCGGTTACCGCCCGCAGCAACCCGATCAACATAACCGACCTGGTGATCGACCCGGATACGATCAGCCCGGTGGATAACAACGCCCTGTACGATTTCACCAACATAAGCTTCCGGCTGACCAGAACGGGCCGGGCGAACCTGCAGATCTTCCGCGACAGCACCTTTTTCGTCTCGAACAACCTGGTGCGCACCCTGATGAGCGACACCCTGCTCGAGGCCGGCGGCCAGACCCTGCGCTGGGACGGCAGGAACCAGCAGGGACAGTATGTCTTTCCCGGCGGTGAAAAAGCTTTCCGGGTGATCATCTCGGCTTTCGACCCGGTAGATTTCGAGCAGACCGAGGCCCGGGGGCTGATCTACGTGGACAACCGGGCCCCTGCCGAGATAATGCTCAACCGCCAGCCCTCCCCCACCAAGGTGGCTGTCATTAATGTGACGGGGATCACCGAGCCGAATGTCCGGGTCCAGCCCTATGTCAACGGCAGCACGCTGGATTCGCTGAGGAGCGGCCCGGTTTCCGGCCTGTTCGCCTTCCAGCCGGTCATCTCCGAGGGCCTGAACCTGATCAACGCCCTGGCTTACGACCGGGTGGAGAACGGGCCGACCTACAGCGACACCCTGCGGCTGGTGCTGGATACCCAGCCGCCGGTGATGGTAGATACCCTGATCCGCGTTGCGGGCGCGGCCCGCAAGCTGCTCGGCGCGGTGCTGCTGAGCTTCGGTCCCGCGGACACGATCGAGGTCCGCCTGTCGGACGGCGTGCAAGGACAGGTCAGCGGGCTGAAACTCCAGGGGACCAGCCTGAGGGTGTCCACCCCGGAGGGAGTGGAATTCGAGGGGTCAGTGATTTACCGGGCGCCCGACACGGTGCGTTTCGTACCGCTGACCGAGACCACCGCCCAAGGGACCTACACCCTGCGGGTAGGAGTGGAGGACAGCCTGGGCAATAAGCCGCTCCAGCCTTACCCGGTCACTTTCAACATCGGCGCGGCCAGCACCGGGCCCACCCTGCTGGGAACCACCCCGGACCCGGC
>JAFGTO010000301.1 GCA_016934095.1 Candidatus Glassiibacteriota bacterium | reverse complement strand
GGGCCCATTTTATCTAGCTCTTCAAGGAGGCTGTCAAATGCATCTGAAAAGAAACCCGCTCCTGCTGCCGGCCTTCCTGCTGCTTATCGGCATGCAGCAGCCGGCCTGTCCGCAGTCATTCGACCGGATCAAGGCGGAGGTAGAGGAGTTCACCCTGGCCAACGGTATGAAATTCATCGTGCTGGAGCGCCACCAGGCCCCCGTGGTCTCTTTTCATGTCTACGCCGACGTGGGCAGCGCCAATGAAAGCTACGGTATCACTGGGATTTCCCACCTCCTGGAGCACATGGCTTTCAAGGGCACCAGGGTGGTGGGGACCACCGACTGCGAGGCTGAGACAGCTCTGTTTCCTCGCATGGATGAGCTCTATGGCAAGCTGACCGGGGAAAAGCTGAAAACCGAGCCGGACACGGCCTTGATCGCCCGGTACGCAAAGGAGTTCGAGGGCCTGTGCGAGCAGGCCAAGCAGTACGTGATCAACAACGAATTTTTCGATATGCTGCTGGAGCAGGGCGATGCCGGGATCAATGCTTACACCGGGGCGGATGCCACGCACTATGTCAACAGCCTGCCCTCCAACCGGCTCGAGTTCTGGATGTCCATGACCTCCGACCGGTTCTTCAACCCGGTGTTCCGCGAGTTCTACAAAGAGAAGGACGTGGTCATGGAGGAGCGCCGCCTGGCCCTGGAAACGCGGCCGATCGGCAGACTGATCGAGGACTTCCTGGCGGCCACTTTCAAGGCCCACCCCTACCATCACAGCGTGGTCGGCCACATGTCGGACCTGGAGAGGATCACCCGCCGGGACGTGGAGCGTTATTTCAGCGCTAATTACGGCCCCTCCAACCTGACCGTGGCGATTGTCGGGGACGTGAACGCGGACGAGGTGCGGGAAATGGCCCGGCTCTATTTCGAGCGGATACCCGGCGGGACAAGGCCGGAGCCGGTACGCACGGTGGAGCCCGAGCAGTGGGGCGAAAAGCATATCAAGGTAAGCGCGCAGTCGCAGCCGGTGCTGATTGTCGGCTACCACCGGCCTAGCGCCCGCCACCAGGACCACCAAGCCCTGGAAGCCCTGGCCAACATTATCGGCCAGGGACGCTCCTGCAGGCTCTACGAGGTGCTGGTAAAAGAAAGCAAAATCGCTGCAGCCACCGGATGCTTCAATGGTTTCCCCGGGGACAAGTTCCCCAACCTCATCGCTTTCTACGCCTTTTCCACTCCCGGCCGGACCTCCGGCGAATGCCTCGAGCTGATCGACCGGGAGATCGAGAAAATCAAGCAGGAATCGGTTACCGACGAGGAGCTCCGCAAGTTCAAGCGCTCCACCGTGAAAGACCTGATCGACGGGATGAAATCCGACCCGGACATGGCCTATCAGCTTACCTACCACGATGTCGTGCTGGGCGACTGGCGCCTGCTGTTCGATGGGATTGCCAAAGTCGAGGCGATCACCGCCGAGGACATCAAGCGGGTGGCCAACCAATACCTGGTTGCCGGCAGCCGCACCATCGGGGAGATAATTCCCGAGGAAACAGCCGACTAACGGGCGTTTGAACTTATATCAAGGGGATTGAAACCATGCACCCATACAGACTTACCCGGCAGGCCGCCTGCCTGATATTCGCCCTGGTAGTCTCCTGCGGCTCCGCGCTCGCCCAGAAAGGCCCCAAGGAACAGTTCGAGTTCCCGCCGCTCAACCCGATCAGGATGCCTGAAATCCGGGAGGTTACCCTGGGCAACGGCCTCCGTCTCTTCCTGCTGGAGGACCACGACTACCCGACCATCGGTATCCGGGGCAGGCTCTATACCGGCTCGATCTATGAATCCCCAGCAAAAGTGGGGCTGGCCTCGATTACCGGTACAGTCCTGCGCACCGGCGGGACTACGCACATCTCCGGCGATGAGATCGATAAAGAGCTGGAAACCATGGCCGCTTCCATCGAGACCTACATCGGCGACAACTCGGGAGGAATCAGCGCCTCGATGTTGAAAGACGATGCCGGCAGGTGCCTGGAGCTGATGGCCGACATCCTGATGAACCCCGTTTTCAGCGAGGACAAGATAGAGCTGGCCAAGGTGCAGATGAAGACCGGGATTGCCCGCCGTAACGATGACGTGGGGCAGATTGCACGCAGGGAATTCGAGAAGCTCATCTACGGCGCCGCGCATCCCTATGCCAGGCAAACCGAATACGCCACCGTGGATGCGATCACCCGGGATGACATGGTGGCATTCTATCAGGCCTACTTCCAGCCGAATAACATGATGATGGCTGTCTGGGGGGATTTCCGGATGGAAGAGATGGTGGAGAGGATCAAACAGGTTTTCGGCGGCTGGTCCGGCCGGCCGGTCGAGCTGCCCGCGAAGCCAGAGGTGAAAGCGGCCGGTAAGTTCAACGTCAACTACATCGAGAAGACGGACGTCAACCAGTCCAACATCATGATCGGCCACCTGGGCGGCCTGATGAACAACCCGGACTTCCCGGCCCTGACCGTGATGAACAACATCCTCTCCTGGGACAGGATGTTCAAGAAGATCCGCACCGATGAGGGGCTGGCCTACCATGTCTGGGGCTATTACGGGGCCAACTACGATTACCCCGGGGTCTTCTCCGCAGGGGCCCAGACCAAGTCGGAATCCACGGTGCGGGCTATAGAGCTGATCCTGGAGGAGATGAAGAAAATGGCCGCCGAGGAAGTTACCGACAAAGAGCTGGAAAAAGCCAAGGACAGGTACCTGAACTCCTTTGTCTTCAACTTCGACAGCCAGGCCGAAATCATCAACCGGATGCTGACCTATACCTACTTCGGTTATCCCCTGGATTTCGCCGAGCAAATCAAGAGCGGGGTGGAAAAAGTGGACAAGGCCGATATTCAGCGGGTGGCCAGGAAATATCTCCGTCCCGGCCAGGTCAGCATCCTGGTGGTGGGCAATAAAAAGGAGTTCGACAAGCCGCTCTCCTCGCTGGGCCAGGTCAGGGTGATCGACATCACCATTCCCCCGCCCGCGGAGTGAGGCGGCCTGCTGCCGGCCTTCCCCTTTGAAAAAGGGGAACACAAGGGGATTTTAAAAAAAACCGGTTTTTTATCTTCGTGCCGGGAGCAACAAAGCCTTGGGGACAGTAAGGGGCAAAG
>JAFGTO010000300.1 GCA_016934095.1 Candidatus Glassiibacteriota bacterium | reverse complement strand
CTGCGCGGCGATATTTTTACCTTCGGCTCGCCTGCTTTGCCCGATTGGCTGCGTCATCTGCGGCTCGCGGTACGCCAGTACAGCTTCACCGCAGCTTGCTGCGGGGAATCTTCAATAATCCGGGTCAAGTGTTCTTCCAGGTGATTGACTTTGGTAAATTAACTAACTTACTACATGGTCGACAGTTAATGTATCATAACACCGCTGTTGCGGCTTTGTCAACCTTTGCCTCTTTCTCGTCCACCGGCCCGGTGCAAGCTTGACAGTCTGCCTGCGGGAAGTTAGTTTTTCCTTCATCGGGCCGGGTTCGGCAGGATGACTTCGTGCGGTAACTCCGGGAGGAAGCCTTGTTGAAGCAGGGATGCAATTTATGGTTCGGCCTGTTGCCGGCATTGCTGGCGGTACCTTTGACCGCGGCCGGCTCCCCGGAGGCCCGTCTGATCGACTGCGCCGCCTGCCACGGCCGGATAAGCTCCGAGTGGAGAGTCTCATCCCACGCCGCAGCCTATACCTCGCCGCTTTTCCTCCATGAGCTTGAAAAATCCGCTGATTCTCCCCGGAGCGCCTGCTCCTGCCACGCCCCGGACTTTTTCGTTAACGGGGGGATCGGCAGCGCTCCTGGCAGGCGTGCCGATTCTCCGGAATCTGGAGTCGACTGCCTGGCCTGCCACCTGGATGCGGAGATGGTGGCCTGGTCGGATGGGCAGGAGTGGATGGTGCCGCACCGGGTGTGTGCTGACAAGCGCTACTCGCAGGCGGTATTTTGCGGGAGCTGCCATACCTGGGCGAAAGATGCGGCCGCAGACTGCCTGGACTGCCACATGCCAGGGGGAAAAGGGCCTGTTACCGACCACCCGGGGTTCGATCGCCCGGCGGATGCCACGCACCGGGCGCACCGCATGCCCGGGTCGAGCGACCCGGAGTTCGCCGCCGGGGCCGCATCACTCGAAGTCCGGCAGGCCGGCGGGCAATTGAAAATCAGTCTGACCAACCTGGTCCCTGTCCATGCTTTTCCGCAGATCCGCCACCGCCGCGCACAGCTTGCCGTGGTCGAGCAGCCCGGCGGCCGGGTGCTCTGGCAGGAGACAGTCAGGCTGGCGGCGGACAGCACGGCCGGTTACGCGGTGGAGCTGCCCGGGGGCGGGGTGCCCCTGGCGGTCGAGCTGAGGCTGTACCCGCTGGCGGAGCTGCTGCCGGACAGTTCGCTGCTGCTGGCCAGGGAAGCGGTCGAGAACAGATGACCGGGCATCGCCCGGGGCGCCCGGCCGGTAGACTCATAAACCTGCCCGGCCGCCCGGGATGGGAACCTGATTGACGGAGGTTTGGATGCGCAGGAGGAGTTTTATCGGCACCGCGTGCGGAGCGGCCGCCTCGGCCGCGCTGCCCGCCGGGTCTTTCGCCGCGGCCGACCGCGGGCTCGAGCTGCTGCTGGAATTGGCCAGGGTGGTTGTCCCGGATGAGGCTTCCGGGGCCTGGACCAACGGCGCTCCCCGACGGGCGCTGGAGGATGCCTGGCGGGCCCTGGACCAGGACACCCGCCGGAGCCGCTCCGCGGCATTGCTGGAGCTTGACAGCCTGGCCGCCCCGGAAGGCCCGGCAAAGGATTTCGCTTCCCTGCCGCTGGCGGAGCGCCCGGCCCTGGTGCGAGGGCTGCTCGACACGCCGGGCGGGTTCCGGGAGAGTTTCCAGAGCCTGCGCTCGATGATTCTCTACGCCTATTACGACAGCCCGGTGGGCATGAGAAGGGCCGGCTATTACCCGACCACCCAGTTCGAGGGTTACCCCGAGATTGACAAGTTCCCGGCCGGGAGGGCTGAAAGTTGAGTCCTTTGAGCTATGATGCAATCGTGGTGGGAGTGGGGGCCGCAGGCTCCGTGGTTACCGAGGCGCTGTCCGGCGCGGGCTGGAAAGTGCTCGCCCTGGATGAGGGTCCCTGGTACAACCCTTTCCGGGACTTCAGCAGGGGCCCGGCCCGGCGGATGCCCGCCGGGATTGTCAGCGACCCGGACACCGGGTTCACGGCCGGGATGACCAAGGCTGTCGGCGGCAGCATGGTGTTCTACGCCGGGGTGTTTTTCCGCCTGCACGAAAGCGATTTCCAAACCCGGAGCAAGTGCGGCTGCGGTGTCGACTGGCCGGTCAGCTACCAGGAGCTGGCACCCTACTACCGCAAGGTGGAGGTCTTTACCGGAGCCTCGGGCGGCAATAAGAATATTTTCGAGGTGCCGCGCGAGCCGTACCCCAACCCGCCGCATAAGCTTTCCGGTGCGGCCTGGATGTTCGAAAAGGGGGCCCGCGCCGCCGGATACCATCCCGCCCCGACACCTTCCTCCATCCTCTCCCGTGCTTACCGCGGCAGGCCCGCCTGCACTTACTGCAACATGTGCGGTGAGGGCTGCATGGTTGGCGATCACGGCTCACCGCTGATGACTTTCATCCCGGAGGCGAAAAAACACGGGGCCGACATCCGGCCGTTGCACAAGGTACTGACAATCGAGACCGACCGCAGGGGCAGGGTTTCCGGGGTGGTTTTCAGGGACCGGGAGGGCAACCGCGCGAAGGCTGTCTCCGACCTGGTGGTATTGACCGCTGGAGCGGCGCACAACCCGGTAATACTGATGCGCAGCCGCGGCCCGGCGCACCCGGAGGGGCTGGCCTCGAAAAGCGGCCTGCTCGGCCGCAACCTGATGCTCCACAAGGGCGGAAGGTACATGGCCCGTTTCCCCAAGCCGGTCAAGGGCTTCATGGGAGTCAGCGGCGGGGTCAACGTGCAGGACTTTTACGAGGGGGCCCCGGGGGCGGATTTCCTCCGCGGCTACACCCTCTACGTGTCGATGACCCCCAGGCCTCCCTCGCGCTTTGCCGACTGGTACCTGGAAGACCTCTGGGGAAAGGACCTGGTGGAGGCAATGGACTCTTACGACAGGATGGTCCGGGTGGCGGTGGTGGGCGAGGACCAGGCTAGGCCGGAGAACCGCGTGATCCCGGACCCTGACCACACGGATGAGGACGGGCTGCCCCTGGTCAGAATCAGTTACAGCGAAAGCGACAACGAGCGCAGCCTGTTCAGCCACGCGGTAGGGACCAGCCGGGAAATCTGCCGGGCGGGAGGCGCGGACGACTGGGAGCTTTTCTGGTCCGAAAACGACAGCGCGCACATCCTCGGCACCTGCCGCATGGGCGACAATCCCAAGACCAGCGTGGTGGACCGCTGGGGCGCCTGCCACGATGTCAAAGGCCTCTATATCTGCGACAGCAGTGTTTTCCCCACTTCCGGAGCGGTGAACCCGGCCTGTACGGTCCTGGCCCTGGCCGCACGGACTGCGGACCGCCTGATCAGGCGCAAGGCCCGCTAGTACTTTTCCGCCCGCAGGAATGATCCCCGAAAGTACATTTTCTTAACCGGACCGCTGAAGCTGCCGATAATTCTATTGTCAACTTACGGATATTTCCGCTTTTTTTTAGCTATATTATCGGATAGTGCGGTTTGAGCAGTCCCGGAATCCCGGGAATGAAAAACGAAGATTCCCACTGTCTTCATAACTTATTTAACATCAATATATTATAAAATAATATCCCCTGGCGCCGCCGGGCGAAGAAAAAGATTTGACAAGACTTTTCGATTTATGATATAATCTGGATACTTTGCCTTAAACTATCTGAATGTCTTCACTATTTCGTACTTTGCTATTCTACCGGTTACATTCTGCGGGAAGCGGGCCGCAATTTCCGCAGGAAGGCGGCAAAGTCCGGTAATCAAAGGCTGGATTATTGTGCGGTATCCACTCTGATGGGCCGCACTGCCAGAGGTCGAGAGGATGAAAAGCACGGAATCGCTGGATACGGTGGGAGACAGGATCCGCAGGGTCCGCAAGGACAATAAGCTGAGCCAGAAGGTTTTCGGCAAGATCTGCGGAGTCTCCCAGTTGACCCTCTTGCGCTACGAGACCAACTACCGCGGACCCGACATTAAGTTTCTGCTGAAAATGAGCGAAAACTTCAATGTCAATGTCAACTGGGTGCTGCGCAAGATAGGGGAGGCTTATTTCTCCGATACTCCCAAAGAGACCGCCCGGATTTTCATCGATATCGAGGATCTGCACGAGGCTTTCAAGGCTTTTTCTTCCTTGCTCCAGGCGCAGGGCCATTTGAAGGCCGAAGGGCCCGCCACGAACAAAAAAAAGGTTAAAGTCTCCCCGGACGGCAGTGTTCTGCTGGTCTGTTCCGATCACCGGATTCTGCCTGCGGTCAGTGATCCGCTGAAAGTAGCGGGGTACGAAGTAGTAGTGACGGAGAATTATAAGGAAGCTGCCAGTCTGATGGGCAGTAAAGCGTTTCAGCTCCTGGTGCTCGACATGCAGCTCGACCCGGCCGGAACCATGGGTTTCATGGATGATCTTCGCGGCAGGAACCAGTCGGCGGTTCTCTTGCTGGCGGAATCCAGGCAGACCGAAAAGGCCCTGGATATTCTGGAACAACTGGAAGCGGATTACCTGGACCGGGACAGCCTCAAAGCACGCGAGCTTCTTTTCAAAGCCGGCCGTCTGATCAAGTCCAACGGGTTGGCCGCGAAAGCGAACGGCGGCAAAAATTAATCCGGCAGGACCTGTCTTTCCCCACCCGTCAGTTAAACCCTCTCAATTCATTTATTAAACTTCCGTTTTCCTGCGAAAAGTTTTATCTTGCTGGTGGTTTCCGGCTGCACCCGACCTGTGTTTGGTACCTGGCGGGAGCAGCGGCAGGGGGCCGCCGGGTAACGATCTGAAAAGAGGATCGCATGACTTTAGGCGTGGTGGTTTTTCTGATCCTGCTCTTTTCCGTGGCTGTTTTGTTTGTCGCCACGAACATCTACCGCCGGCAGCGGATGCTGGAGCAGAAAAAAGCGGAATACCTTCACTACCATAGACAGCAGAACAGCCATTGGGCGCTTTTCCGGAAAGCCCAGGCCAACATCGACCGGATAAAGGGCCTTTGCAAGAACAAGCAGGCTGAGTTTGTCACCATTCTGCAGGCGGTAGAAGAGGATAAAAAGGAGATAAAAGAGACCCTGGAAATCCTGAAGAAGGAGACCAGGAGCACCGGGGATGATTTTGCAGGGGATCTGGGGAGGATAATCGAGCGCCGCAAGACACTGATTAAAAAGCGCTGGCTGAACATGAACGGGAAAAAGGCTGCCTTTATCGGACGGCGAAAGGAACTGCAGGCCCTGATGAATTCGATCGACCGGGAAATAAAAGTCAAAGACAGGGCGTACGAAAAATGGCTGGAAACAAAAGGGACTTTATCACGTATAAAGATTGAATATGAGCGGATCAGCAATAAACCTGTCTCCGCTTTTATCAAAGAAAAGGAAGAATAGTATCATTGCTGCCCTTCGGAGGGGCTGTCGGTTTTTGCCCGCCGCTCGTGCAGCAGTTGTCTGAATTCCTTGATCGGCACGTAGACCCAGACGACCAGGATCAGCAGGCCCAGCGACCATATACCCCAGGTTATCCAGTCGAAGTTCATCTGATTTCTCCGCGCAAAGTCAGCGCTTTAAGGTTGCTCCGGATGAAACCGCGTCGCTTTCCGGCGGTCGGGAGAACTCTCGCGGCACATAGAGATCCGCCGCCAGGGTCCAAGCTAACAACGGTTGTCGATTTAAGCAAGTTTTTAGCCTGACAGGTCCCTGCTGCCTGACGGAGGGAGCTGCCGGGCGCATATTTCCGCAAGAAAGTTAAACTGTAACCCTGACAGCAGAGGTAGAGCTTTGATCGAGGCGGTACTTTATGATCTGGATGGCTTGATGGTGGATTCGGAAGCCATTCACGGCGAGGCTTCGGAGGAGGCCCTGAACAAGTATGGATACAGGCTCACGGACTTGTCCGATGAGCTGCGCAGGAATTTTTACGGCAAGAGGGTTGTGGATGTCGCCGGCGAGGTGGTCGATTCCCTCAAGCTGCCCATTTCTCCCGAGCAGTGGGCGGATGAGCGCCTCGAGGTCTTCATGCGTCTGATCGAAGACGGGATTTCGCTGATGCCCGGCGTGGAGCAGTCGCTGAGTTTTTTCGAGCGCAGGGGCAGCAAGAAGGCTGTCGTTTCTTCAGGGGTCAGGCGCTATGTCGAGCGGCTGCTGGAAATAACCGGCG
>JAFGTO010000299.1 GCA_016934095.1 Candidatus Glassiibacteriota bacterium | reverse complement strand
GAGCTTTACCAGCAGATCATGGACCGGTCCCTGGCCGTGGGAGTCGGTGTCGCCGACCACGAGGAGATCGACCGGATCAATATCTACAATGCGAGCCTGAGCGCCATGTACCGGGCCGTGGAAGACCTGGGCATGGTCCCCGATGTAGTGATAGTGGACGGCCCGATGGTGCTGCGCCTGGACCTGGCCCAGCAGGCGGTCCCCGGCGGAGACTCCAAGTGCCTCTCGGTGGCGGCGGCCTCGATCGTGGCCAAGGTCGCTCGCGACCGTATGATGAGAGAATACGACCGCGAGTACCCAGGCTATGGGTTCGCCCGGCATAAAGGTTACGGTACCGAGGACCACCTGCGGGCACTCGGAGAGCTGGGACCCTGCCCGATCCACCGGCGCAGTTTCGAGGCGGTGGCGCAGGCCGCCCGTGATGAACCTCAGGAAATCCCGTTCAGTGCGCAAGCCGCATTCTTCAGGGAAGGACTGGAAAAGGCAGGGAGCATCCAGGAGCTGGAGACCATGGCCGCCGGGATAAAACAGATACGCCACACCCTCTCCCCGGCTGAGCTGAAGCTCCTGCGATCCGCCTACCGAAGAAAACAGGCGTCCCTGGCCGGCCGCCCCTCCGAAGGTTAATTTCCCTTTTTCCCCGGGATCTCGCCATGCGTCTCAAGATCACGACTTTCACCTGCCTTGGTCTGCTGGCGACCTTTATCTTCGCCCGGGCCGGCGAGCAGTCAGAGCTCGCCCGGGCCGTGGCCGCGGGAGAGGCGCCCGGTTTTCCGGTTTCTTTCTCCAGTTACCGGGGTGAGCTCAATACCCTGCCCATCGGGGTGTTCGACTCGGGAATCGGCGGACTGACCGTGCTTGCCGGGCTGCTGAGCCTCGACTCGTTCGACAACCGCAGCCACCGTCCCGGCGGGGACGGCAGGCCGGATTTCGAGTCGGAGAGGTTCGTTTACCTGGGCGACCAGGCCAACATGCCCTACGGTAACTATGCCGCAGAGGATGGGGTGGACTTCCTGCGGGAGCTGGTGGTCAAGGACGGCATTTTTCTGCTGGGAGACAGGTACTGGCCCGCCGGTCAGGCAGGCCGGCTGCGCCGGGATAAACCGCCGGTAAAAGCGATCGTGATCGCCTGCAACACGGCTACCGCCTACGGCCTGGAAGACCTGCGCTCGGCAATGGAGCTCTGGGGCCTGCCGGTGGCGGTGATCGGGGTAGTGGAGGCTGGGGCGGAGGGCACCCTTGAATCCGCTGACAGCGGCAGCGCGGTCGCGGTGATGGCCACGGTGGGGACCTGCAGCAGCGGCGGCTACGTCCGGGCCATTGAGAAAGCTTTCAACCGGTGTAACCGTCAAGGCCCGGCGGTAGTGCAGCAGGGCTGCCTGGGCCTGGCCGGGGCGGTCGAGGGCGATGCCTCCTACCTCGACCCCGGGGGCACGGGCAGCGGGGAAGCATACCGGGGCCCTGCGGCCGGCAACCCGGATGCACCGCTGGATACGGCGCTGGTCGAGCTCTATGGCTTCGACCCGGAGGGAATCCTGGGCGCTCCGCAAGATCCTGCCGGCTGGAGGCTCAACTCGGTGGAGAACTACATACGGTACCACTGCCTGAGCCTGGTCGAGAACTACCGGCAAGCCGGCGGGCTACGGCCGATAGGCACGGTGGTCCTGGGCTGCACTCACTTCCCCTACTACCGGGAGAGCTTCCTGGCCAGTTTCCGGCGCCTGCGGGAGTTTGCCAGCGCGGAAGGCGGCCGTCCCTATGCAGGGCTGCTGGCCGACAGCCTGGTTATGATAGACCCCGCACTGCTCACCGCGGAGGAGCTTTACCTGGCTTTGTGCGAGCGCAGGCTCCTGCTGGCGGAAGGTGAAGAGCCGCTGGTATCCACGGATGAGTTCTATATCTCGGTACCCAACAGCGACCTGGAAGGGGTGGAGTTGACCCCGGCCGGAGCTTTTTCTTACTCTTACAAGTACGGGCGCAGGGCCGGGCGAGTCGAGCTGGAGTACGTCAAGCGAGTGCCGATGAGCGCGGCCGACCTTTCGCCGGGGGCGATCGGGCAGATCAGAACCGGCATGCCGGAAGTTTGGAAGCGCATGGTCGAGTTCAGCCGGAAAAGCTCGCGCTGTGCCGGCCTGCCGGATTCGCTGAAATTTCAGTGAAGCCGGTTTGGTAAAAGCTTTTCGGGGGAAAGGAGAAAACCTTTTGGAAAAGGTTCTTCTCCTTTCCCCCGAGCCCCCATTGCTCTTTCCAAAACTTTTTGTCTTGATTTGGGGGATAGACTCTATTTCCATAACAAGCACTGAATAAACATGATAAAAAATTTGGGAAGGTAGGAGGGGGCCTGGGGGAGGGCGGAAACCTTTTTTAAAGGTTTCCGCCCTCCCCCGGAGAAAGTCTGTAAATTTTCATATCTTTGTTGTCAAATTGGTATGAGATCGCCGCCAGCCTGGAAAGAAAAGGGGCTGTCCCAAAAGTTGGGGGCAGCCCCTTTTTCAATTCTGCAGAGGACCGGGTGCAGCTACCGGACGACCCCGGTGCCGGCCTTGTCCTCGTGCTCGACCGTTTCCATCTTGCGCAGGTAGGCCGGTTTTATTCCCAGGCGGTCGGTAATGCCGGTGAGCAGCTTGTACATCACCGGGACCACTACCAGGGTGAGCAGAGTGGCGAAAGCCAGGCCGAAAATCACTGCAACGCCCATCGGGCCCCACCACTGTGAGCTTTCCCCGCCGATCTGCCACTTGAAAGAAGTGAAATCGAACCCGATCCCGGTAGTCAGGGGGATCAGACCCAGGATCGTGGTGATGGCGGTGAGCATCACTGGCCTGAAACGCACCAGGCCGGCCTGGATGACCGCCTGGTCCTTGGCGAAACCGCGCACGCGGAGCTTCTGGATGTAATCGATCAGCACGATCGCGTTGTTGACCACCACTCCGGCCAGGGAGATCACTCCCATCCCGGTCATGATTATGCCGAATGGAGTGCTGGTGGCTATCAGCCCAATCATCACGCCGATCATCGAGAGGATCACCGAGAACATGATGACAAAAGGCAGGACCAGCGAGTTGAACTGGCTGATCAGCACCATGCCGATCAGGAACAGGGCCAGGATGAACGCCCTGGTGAGGAAGGCGGCGCTCTCTTCCTGCTCCTCGTCCTGGCCGGTGAACTCGTAGAGGTAGCTGGAAGGCAGCTCGAATTCCTGCATCAGCTGCTTGCATTCCTGCAGGGCGGCATTGGCGTTGCGTCCCTCGACCTCCGCGCTGACTGTCACCACCCGCTTCAGGTCCTTGTGCAGGACTGTGCCGGCACCGCCGGCGACCTCGACCCGGGCCAGGCTGGCCAGCGGTATCTGCTGGCCCTCGTGGAACACCGAGATGTTCCTCAGGTCTTCTATACTGGAGCGCTTGTCCTCGGCAAAGCGCACTGTAATGTCGTATTCATCCTCGCCCACGCGGTATTTGGCAGCCTCGGTACCGTTGATCGCAGTGCGGATGGTAAAGGCTACATCACGGGTGTTAAGCCCCACCAGGGCGGCTTTTTCCCGGTCCACAGCCACCCTCAGCTCGGGACGTCCCGCATCGTAATCGTCGTCGATATCCACCACGCCGTCCACCTTAGCGATCATGCGGCGGACCTCCCCGGCGAGCCTCCCCAGTACAGTGAAGTCATCGCCCGAGATCTCGATGTTGATCGGCGGCCCGGTAGGCGGCCCGTTCTCCTCTATCTCGACCTTGATCTCCGCTCCGGTAAGATGACTCATTTTTTCCCGCAGGCGGTCAAGGGTAAGCCAGCTGCTCTGGGAGCGGTCCTCCCGGTCGAGCATGTCCACCATGATCCGGCTCTGGTGCGTGGACCCGCCGCCGAAAGCAAAGAAATCGTTGCCCTGGTGCCCTACGTTGGCCACGCAGTTCTCGATGTCCGGCAGGGCGGCAACGGCTTCCTCGACCTGGCGCACCAGCCTGTCGCTGGTCTGCAGGTTGGTACCGGTAGGGGCGTTCACGTCCACGTAG
>JAFGTO010000298.1 GCA_016934095.1 Candidatus Glassiibacteriota bacterium | reverse complement strand
TCTCCAGGGCCTCTCCGGCGCTGAAAAAGTGGATGTGTGCGTCGTTGAACCCCGGCACCACCAGCTTGCCCTGCAGGTCGATCACGGTGGTGGCCCCGGGCTTGACATACTTTTCGATCTCGGTGTCCGTGCCGACCGCCAGGATCAGGCTGCCGCACACGGCGACCGCCTGGGCCCGCGGGTTGTGCCGGTCGATGGTTACCAACAGGCCGTTCTTCAGTACCAGGTCGGCAAACCGGCGCTCCCTGCAGGAAGTGGCGGTGAGGATGATCGGAATCAGCAGAAGCAGGGTGGCTAGTTTCATCGCTCGTACCTTTCAGGATGGAATTCGGCAGGTGCAGGGCCGGTTTTAACTGCCGTAAGAACCGGTAGAGGGAAGCCGTGTCTACTGTCAGGGTGAAAGTTAAAACTTTCGCTGTGAAATGTCAAACCGGCGCGACCGGGCGGATCGGCCGGAGGAAGGGGGTCTCTTTGTGCAGCTCTCGGGGGCGGCCCGGCCGGGCCGCCCCCGAGAAGGATCCAGCTAAGCAGAGCAGATAGTAATTGCTTTGAGGTGTCCGACAGGAGACCTGGGTCATGCGGCCGGGCAGGCAGCAGGGGTTGCAGCGGCGGCGATTTCGGCGATGACCCTTTCCCTGGGCTTGAGGAACAGCTCCCAGGTGGTTTTTGCACCGCCCTGGCCGGCCAGGGCCGGGTTGGCGGTGAGCTGCGGGCCCAGGGTTTCGCCCAGGCCTGCATACTGCCCTGAGAAAACGATTGCATCCAGGCCGCCCATGGCCGCCTTGGCCGCCCCGCAGGAGGTCAGCAGGCGGTAGCGGACCACCTCGCGTGCCGGCAGGTAGTTCTCCCTGTCCAGGGAAAAGACAGCGCCCAGGTCGGTGTTTTCACCGGTCAGGCCTTTCAATCCGCTCTGACTGGTAAGCATCTGGTTGATCTGCTCGGGTCCCCATCCCAGCTCCTGCGCCAGGGTGATTACGATACCCGGGTCGAGCTCTCCGCAGGTGGTGCTGCCGGGAAAGCCTTCCAGGGGCGTGGTGCCGCTGGTGACCATTACCGGCCTGTGGCCGATCACCGCAGCCACTTCCGGCCGGGACTCGAGGCAGATCGAGACTATTTTCGGGCAGGAACCCAGCCCGGCCCGCCGCCTTTCCTGCCTTACCTGCGCGCAGGCGGCCTGGTGCAGGGTCCCATTGAAACCGTAGTGCCGGATGCCCATTTTCCGGACCAGATCGAAATCCAGGGCCACCAGCCGCTCCCTGGCGGGCAGGTCCAGGAAAAAGGCGGTCTCGGAGACCAGCACCCCGGGGCAGCCGTCAAAAACCTCGCCGGCGCATTCTATCAGGCTGAGCACCGCGGGCAGGTGAAGGGGGGCCTGGGGAATCAGCTCCTGCAGCCTGGCCAGGGAGCCGGGGCCCACCAGCTCAGGGCCGCGGAACAGGTCGCCGCCGTAAGGCAGGCGAAACGCCAGGACCGGGGGGTCCTGCTCACCGGCAGGCCCGCTGCTCCCGGATACCCGCTCTTTTAACTTTGCAAGCATTTCGAGCACCGAGGCCCGGTCGCGGTAGCTGTCCAGGCTGCCGCTGAATCTCACGGTACCCGACCCGGGGCTTACCATGCTGTAGCGCAGCGAATGCATCTTGAGGATGAAGACCAGGACGTTCAATTTTCTCCTCCGGCGTCAGAAAGCTTGTGGTAAGTGTGCCGGGCGATAGCCAGCTCCTCGTTGGTCCGGATCACCAGGACCCGCACCGCGGACCCCGGCGTGGACACGTCGGCGGGCAGCTCGCCCGGGTTTTCGTTCTTTTCATTGTCGATCGCCAGGCCGAAACTCTCCATGTCCGTGCATACTGTCCAGCGGACAAAAGGCACGTTTTCGCCGATCGAGTCGGTGAAAATGACCGCCCGGGCCGGCCCGGCCACTGCCAGGTAGGCGCCCAGGTATTTGCGGATCCGCCAGAGATAGACCTGTGCGGTGAGACTTTTCCGCTGGTCCTGGACCCCAGGGGCGGCCAGCGCGGCGAAAACGTCCCTGATCTCTGCCGAATCCCCGGACAGCCCCAGTACCCCGCTGTGCTTGTTCAGGGTTTTTTCCAGCTCCTTGCCGTTGCCGTTCGAACGGTCGAGCAGCCTGAGCACCAGGCCAGGGTCCAGGTCGCCGGAGCGGGTGCTCATCACCAGCCCCTGGAGCGGGGAATACCCCATGGTGTTGTCCACGGACCTGCCCCGGACAATCGCGCAGAGGCTGGCTCCCCCGCTGCCCAGGTGGCAGCTTACCGCGTTGAGCTCCACGGGCGGGATCCCCAGGAACCGGGCGGCTTCACCGGCCACGAACTGGTGGCTGGTCCCGTGGAAGCCGTACTTGCGTATACCCCGGCCCAGGCGCAGGCTTTCCGGCAGGGCGTAAGTGCTGGCGTACCCGGGGATGGTGCTGTGGAAAGCCGTATCGAACACTGCAACCTGCGGCAGCTCCGGGTACATCTCCCGGCAGGCGCCGATCAGCGAGACCGCCGGGGGGTTGTGCAGGGGGGCCAGGTGGCTTATCCGGTCTAGCTGCTCGAGCACGCTGCCCCGGACTACCACGGGATCGGTGAACAGGTCTCCACCGTGCACCATCCGGTGCCCCAGGGCCTCGGGCCGGGGGCCGTTATCCTCGAGCAGGAGGTTCATCACTTCCCGGAAAGCCCTGCCGTGGTCGGGCAGCGCGACCATCCGGGTCTCTTTGACATTGCCGGAATGGTGTACGATGCACGGGGGCGAGGCCGTGGGAGGTCCGACATTGCGCGCCTCTCCGCCCGCCAGCTCCCTTTCCGAGGGCATCTCGATCAGCCTGTACTTGAGCGAGGAGCTCCCGCAGTTCAAGACCATTACGTTCATTGTCCGGGATTCCTTGATTGATCCAGGTTAAAGGTTGAGTTTGCTCAGGGGCACGGGCCGCCGTGCCCCTGAGCGCGGCAGGCCTGCTTGCCGGTCGGACCGTCATTCCGCTTCCATCCGTAGCTGTCGATGTTTCAAGCCTTCGACCGTCCGCAGGCCCGCCGCAAATGGCGAAACCGGTTGATAATAGTCGCTAAAGTCTTTTTTCAACGCCCCCTCAGAAGCTTGTTTAAATATTCAGGATTCAGCGTATCAAGGCTGTCAAGGGCCGTTTCCACTCCCGGGGCAACGACATGCGCAAGAGAGTATAAATCGCATGACAAATTCGATATCTTAAAGTTACAGTGGAAACGGCTTGCCTTGCCCTTGACAGCCCATGAAGCAATAGATTTCACTACTGGGCG
>JAFGTO010000297.1 GCA_016934095.1 Candidatus Glassiibacteriota bacterium | reverse complement strand
TACCGGGAGCTGGACTTCCTCTCGCCCTATGCCGATCCGGCGTCCTCTACAGCCGGGAGGTTCTGCGTAATCGAGCCGGCCGGGGCCGCCACGGAAGAAAAAACCTCTCTCGGCCACCCGCTTTGCGCCTGCACGGACCACACCCTGTACCTGCCTGCCTTTTTCGGCCACGATACCGCCAACCCGCGCCTGGCAAAGCTGGTGGACTCGTTCTTAGGGCCGGCAGTCGACAAGAACTGTGAGCTGCTGGAAGTCCCGCCAGGGGTGGATCTAACGGTCAGCCGCGGGACAACGGTGCTGGTAGCTGCCTGCAATTACGCGCACGCCGACCGCCGGGTCCGCGTGCGGCTCGACACCGCAGCCCCCTGCCGTGCCCTCTGGCAGGGTGTCGAGTTCAAGCTCGCCGGGGAGAGCGGCGGCTGCGTGCTGGAAGCTGTCATCCCGGCCCGGAACGTTGCGGGATTTGTCTTCGGGTAACCCGCTGAAACCTGGCGGAGAGTCCGCCCGGGGCACCTCTCAGACCGCCTCGTTGACCAGCTCTATTCCCTCGAACCTGCAGAATTGCCCGAGCTCCCTGCTAATGTCTCCGTAACAGGTCACGCGGTGGAGCCCATTGGTCCAGTTCTGCCACAGCTTCTCCGCGTCTCCATCCACCCTTACCGTGATCTTGGTACGGCAGCCCCGGTCTGTATCGGGCGTATCGATAATCTCTCCGGTGAAATACAGCATCCGGTCCGTGCCGAGCAGTATGGCCTGGGTGACTTTCCGCCCGAGGTCCATTTTCACCTGGGGCACGGCCCCTTCCCGGCGCTCCATGATCGACCTGATACGGTAGGGGCAAGCCGGTTTGTCCGGACCGTCCATCCGGGTAGACCCCAGGCAGTGGGCCAGGATGATACTGTTGATCGAGGTGTCGAGTGTGGGGTCGCTGATAAAACCCGGTTTCCCGGCCAGTCCCTGGAAGAGGATGTGTGTCATGGCGCACTGCAGGTCCGATTCGCAGATGCCGCCGAGGCCCATGTCGTTGAGCCTGGTAAAGCCTATGCAGGGGAAAGCCGGGAGCTGGTGGTACATGCTGCCGTAGCAGTCCACAGTCATTACGGTAGCCTGCTGCCGGTCCAGCATTTCCTGGAAGGCCAGTGCCAGCTTGCAGGACTTGAAGATCTCCTCCCGGGAAGGCTCCACTACTGCGACTGCACCCCCAATCCAGCGCTCCGCCTCCGCCTTTGCCCGGTCGTCATCGACCGCGTCGTAGGCCTCGAGCACCTGGCTGCGGGTGGCCAGCTTGATCTCGGTGCCGAACTTTTTCCGGACAGCATCGGCGTATTCGCTGGAGAAATCCTCGGTGTTGTCGAGGATCCTGGCTTCTCTCAGGTGGTGGATCGCGCGGAAAGGCCTGACTGCCGCGGCCAGCTCGTGGTAATCGCTGGTAAGCAGGCACTCCATTTTCTCGCCGAGCTTCTGCTTCCGGAGGGCGCCGAACCTGGTCCAGTCGTGGCCTGAGTAGGGGACTGCGAAAACCGTGGTGGGCCGTCCCACAGCGAGGATCGCCTCCAGGATCGGGGAAACCCTGAGCGTGAGGTGGATCACCAGGATACCATCGGCATCTTTTAAGCGGCCGCTAAGCGCCCCTGCCTGTTCTGGGGATGTGACCAGCTCATCGACAAAAAAATCCACGTCGGAGAATTCATCTTTCATTTCCGCAAACTTGTTTTGATAAAACCGCACTTCGCCTCTCAGGTCGAGGTCAGGCTTGGGCCAGAGCCCCTCGGGGTTGCCCATGTAAATCCTGGCGACCTTGACTTTCGACCCCCTGCAGCCCGGGCTCACCAGGCCCGGCACTTTCGGGGCCGCACCCGGGACAGCCGCTGCCGCCCCCCCGAGCGAGAGAGCGCCCCCGGCACCGGCGGCGGCAACTTTGAGAAAGTCCCTGCGCTTCATCTGCTTTTTCATCTAAAGCTCCTTGCAGTGGTGGTTTGAGTAATCCGGCGGTTATCGAGAGTAATCGGGACAAAGTAGTACAGGCCGAGAGCGTATAGCACAAAGGTTCCGCCACCCGACCTGTAGGGCCACGGCGTGCCGTGCCCCTGCGGTAGAATAAGATGTCGCAGCCGTTTTCCAGGCAGCCTCGCTGCCCCGTGCGCAAAAATCCCCTCTCCTTGAGAGGTGTCTGCGAATAACAAACCCCTGTTTCCCCTCTTATTATAGGGGACTGGTTGGAAAAATTCCCCTTGAGAGGGGTGCCCGCTGAAAGCGGGCGGGGTGTGTAATTGCCGGCTCGCAGCCCCGCCCGCGGACTGCCGATAACAGGCACAAAGGTCCAGAGGCACAAAGGCTCCGCCACCCGACCTGTAGGGCCACGGCGTGCCGTGGCCGCGCCTTAGCCTCCTCATAGCCCGCGGAAGAGAAACACAGGGCCTACCTCTCAACCAGGCTCGCGCTGTACGTCAGCCGAAGACTTGCGCCGCATTTTGCGCAACAACGTCAGGTTCGCAGGACGGGCCTAGATCCGCGGTTGCCGCGAACCCGGGCGGCCTGCGGACCCCGGTCGCCTGCTCGAAAGCGTAGGCAATCCTCAGGAGCACCGGCTCACTGTAGGCCCTGCCGAAAAAAGACACCCCGAACGGCAGTCCGAAAATAAACCCGGCCGGGACATTGACGTTGGGGTAGCCGGCAACCGCAGCCGAACCCGAGCTGCCGCCCACGTAGTGGTCGCCGTTGACCAGGTCGATCGGCGAGGGCGGCCCGCCGCTCGGGGCCATGACCGCATCCAGGCCGTGCTCATCCATCAGCGCATCGATCCCCTCTTCCCGCGACAGGCGCAGGTTGTCCTTCAGTATTCCGCGGTACTCCGGGCTGGAAAGGGGGCCTTGGGCCTCGGCCTTGACCAGGATATCCTGGCCGAAATATGGCATCTCTTTGTCGCGGTTGCGCTCGTTGAACTCGATAATCTCCTTGAGGGAATGCACAGGGGCCGAGGGTCCCAGCTCCTGCAGGTAGCGGTTGATCCCGTCCTTGAACTCGTAGAGCATCAGCTTGAATTCTTCGATCTTACCCTTCCCGGGTATTTCTACCGGGTCGATGATCACGGCACCCAGGCTTTTCATTTGAGCGATCAGGTCATCCATGACTCTGTCCACAGCCTCGGAGAAGCAGAAATACTCCCGCGCCACCCCGATCCTGGCTCCCTGCAGGCCGCCCGGGTCCAGGAACCGTGTGTAGTCTGAAAAAGATTTCCCCTCGCTCTCCCTGGTAACCGGATCTTTGGGGTCATCGCCGGCCAGGGCCCCGAGCAGGACTGCCGCATCGGTTACTGTCCGGGCCATCGGTCCGGCCGTATCCTGGGTGCAGGAAATGGGAATGATCCCGGAGCGGCCGATAAGCCCCACCGTGGGTTTGATTCCTACCACGCAGTTAACCGAGGATGGGCCTATTATCGAGCCGTCAGTCTCGGTGCCCACGGCTGCGGCACAAAGGTTGGCGGCGGTCGCCACTGCCGAGCCCGAGCTCGAGCCGGAGGGATCCCGGTCGAGCGCATAGGGGTTGCGGGTCTGTCCTCCCCGGGCGCTCCAGCCGCTGGTGGACTGGGAGGAGCGGAAATTGGCCCACTCGCTGAGATTCGCTTTCCCGAGGATCACGGCCCCTGCCCGCCGCAGCCTGGCGGCTACGCAGGAGTCCCGGGCAGGG
>JAFGTO010000031.1 GCA_016934095.1 Candidatus Glassiibacteriota bacterium | reverse complement strand
TGCCCTTTGACCTCGTTGAAATCGACCGGGTAGCGGCTGGTGACCTTGAACAGCTTGTCAGGGTCGCAGCGCGCAGGCTGGATTTCTTTCCTGCCGGCGAGATATTCGAGGGCCTCGGCCAGGCCGGCGACGCCGATCACCTCGAGCTCGCCGATGATGGCTGCCTCCGGGGCATTCTGCCGCGGCAGCAGCAGGCCCCTGATCCCCAGCTTGCGGCAGCCGGCCGCCAGGGGGAGCGCCCCCTGCAGCGGTTTCAGGCTCCCGTCCAGGCTGAGCTCGCCCAGCACCATGTAGTCGGCCAGGCGCCCGGGGTCGAGCTGGCCGCTGGCCGCCAGCAGACCCACGGCGATCGGCAGGTCGAAGGCGGCCCCCTCTTTCTTGCGGTCAGCCGGGGCCAGGTTGATAGTCACTCGTTTCAGCGGGAAGGACAGTCCGATATTGCCGATAGCGGAGCTTACCCGCTCGCGGCTTTCCCGGACCGCATTGTCAGGCAGGCCGACAAGGGTGTAGCAGGGTAATCCGGGGCTGATATCGGTCTCCACCTCGACGAGCTCTGCCTCAATCCCAATGACCGATCCGGACAGGACTTTGCTCAGCAAAAGTTCTCAACCCCCCGGCTAAGAATGAAATGGTAAGGCTTTACTCGCTGGTTTCGACCGCTGCGGCCCCCGGGCCTGGACTAGGCTTCCGGGGTCTCTTCCTCCCGGCCCTCTTCTTCCTGGCCTTCTTCCTCCCGACCCTCTTCTTCCTGGTCCTCTGACTCGCTGCGGCGTTTCCCCATCAGATCGATATACTTGGCGTACTTCAGGTAGCCGACCACGTTGACCAGTCGGGCATCGTTCAGCGTGCTGACCATCCGGCACTGGCCCTCGATCATTTTCTCCAGGATGGGGGCCATGTCCACGCTGCCCCCACCGGAGAGCAGGATGAACTCCAGGTCCCAGTCATCCACCCAGAGGCGCTCCATGTCGCTGACAATCGAGGTGGCCAGTTGTTTCAGCACTTGGTCGCGAAGCTCTGCCAGTGAATAATCTTTTCCGCGGATGCGGATCTTGCCGTTCCTCACCGGCTCGAACAGCCGGTAAAGCTCGACATTTACTCCGCTTTGTTCGAGGATTTTTTTACTGATCAGCGAAAAGGCCTTGGAGATCCCGGTGTCGGTGGTACGGCTGCCGCGCTCGATATAGCGCAGCTTGTCGGTAACCGTGTAGTCGGTGGTGCGGAAACCGATGTCGATAACGCCGAATTTCTCGCGAGCCATGTCGCGGTCGACAATCCTGCCGTGGTCGTTCATCATCAGGTTGAAAACCGATCCGAAAGGCTGGGGCAGCACCCGCACGTTCTTGATTGCCAGGGTCATTTCCTGGTCCTCGCCGGCGCGGTTGTGCAGGATCAGGTGGTGTTCGCCCTCGATCAGGGAGACGAAACGCGGCCGCAACTGCTTGTAGTAGCGGATCGGCAGTCCGGTAACCACGCTGAATTCCTGGCGGGGTCTGGTGCAGTAACAGCTGATCGCGGTCAGGGCCATGATCCTGGCCGAGTTTTCCAGCATGGTATTCTGGTCCAGAGTGAATTCCCGCACGTTGGATTGTTTCTCCGCCATGTCCCCTATGAAATACTCCCGGCCGTCCACTGTAATATGGAGATTTTCCAGTGCGCTGCCCTCCGAGAAACCGGATTGGAACTGGATTTCGGTGGCATCTCCGACAATAGACTTGAAAATGATCGAGCGCTCACCGTTGAATGCTTTCGTGTAACCGAAACCGACATCAACACCCAGATATTCCATATGGGAACTCCTTTACCGGTGGAAAATTGCCGCCGCCTCACGGGCGGAAGGCATCGATGATGTGTTCCAGACGGACTTCCCCGTCGCTTCCCGGAGGGTGCAGCAGGATGACATCGAAACGGAACCGTCCCGGGCTGTCTGTCAGGTCTTTTTCCAGCAGATAACCCTCGGCGGCTGCAACCAGGTTGCTTTTTTTTCCGGCGGTGATGCTCAGGCTCGCCGGGCCGAACGAGTCGCTCCGGCGGGCCTTGACTTCCACGAAAACGACCAGGTCATCCTTGCGGGCGATCAGGTCTATCTCCTTGTGCCCGAACCTGTACCTGTGCTCCAGCAGGTCGTAGCCCTGCGACCTGAGATATCCGGCGGCGGCCTCCTCCCCGTCCAGACCCTTTCGCTGTCGATCTTTCATCAGGCCGGGCCTCCGGCACCCGGTCGGGCTGAAAAAACCTGGTCAACCTCAGGCTGTGGCTGAAAGTCCCTTTTCCCCTTGTGATAAAAATAATCTTTTCAATTCTGAAGATAGAGGAAAAACTATGGTTGTCAAGTTATGACAGCCATTTTTTGTACATTTACTCGCGGTAACGCGGTTTTATCGGCTCCTGGCCCTTGAGGACCTTGTAGCGCCAGAGAGACAAATACTGGTTGAGAGTGCCCTCGGATTCGTTCCTGGAGATCAGGTAGAGGTCCATGATACGCTCCGGGGTATCTTTCAGACGCTCGGCCATCGAGGCGATAATGTCCGGCAGGACCAGGTCGGCCGAATCTCCGAGGCTCTGGTAGGCTGCTTCGAGTTGCTGGGCCACCATCCCGTAAAGCTCCATGCGCTGGTTGTTGAATCCGTCGAGGGCCACTTTCCTGCGGAACTGCTTGTCGTAAAACTCCCGGATGATCCGGCCGGTATGTAATTTCAAGGAGCGGTTGGCTTTGACGAAATTGTCCGGGTCGCGCCTGAACACCAGCAGGTAATGCTCTATCGCTTCATCCAGCCTGCCCTGTGATTCCAGGCGCCCGGCCAGCCGGAACTGGTATTCGCTCATCTTGCGGAAAGCCGCCATCAGGCCGGGGAACTGCCGCTCCAGCCTGCCGTATCGAAATCCCTCCCAGGAGATCTGTCTCAGGTACTCATCGTAACCGGTCTGCAGCAGCGCCATGGTATACTGGGTACGGGCACCCGGCAGGAACCCGTAGGTCAGGGAGTCCGCCTTGGCCCATTCGGCAGCTGCGGCCTCCCAGTCGTTGTCACGGTCCAGGTATTCGAGGGCACGGCCGGCGTGGTAGTCGATCAGAAAAACCTGCATGCGGCTCATAATCTGGTGGTAGCGGAGGCGCTCGGCCTCGGTTACCAGCGTTTCCCGGCCCCGCTGGAGGTCCTCGGTATTCAGGAAGAAAAACAGGCTTTCTTTGGCGAACTTGACTTTCTGCTCTACAGTGCCCTTTTTCTCCAGGGACTCCCACCTCGCGATACGCTTGTTCAGGCGCCTGACTTTCAACCGGCAGCCCTCAGCCAGCGGCAGGACAATTAAAAGACATAATATCAGACTCAGTTTCTTCATCTGGTTTCCACCTTTGCAGCTATGATTTTTACGTTATCAGGACGGGTGTGCCTGCCCGCAGCAGGCCTCCGCACGCTCCAGTATGGGCCTCAGGAACTTGCCGGTATAAGACTTCTTGACTCCTGCCAACTGCTCCGGGGTGCCGGTCGCCACTACCAGGCCGCCTTTTTCACCGCCTTCCGGCCCCAGGTCGATAATATAATCTGCGGTTTTAATCACCTCAAGGTTATGCTCGATCACGATCACCGTGTTTCCCAGGTCCACCAGCCGGTGCAGCACACTGAGCAGCATTTTGACATCGTGGAAATGGAGCCCGGTGGTGGGTTCGTCCAGGATGTACAGGGTACGGCCCGTACCGCGCTTGTTGAGCTCGCTGGCCAGCTTGACCCGCTGGGCCTCACCACCGGAGAGGGTGGTGGCCGGCTGCCCCAGGTGAATGTAACCCAGGCCCACCTGGCTGAGAGTCTCCAGCTTGGTGCGGATGATGGGGAGGTTGCGGAAAAACTCCAGGGCTTCATCCACGGTCATCTCCAGCACGTCGCTGATCGAGCGCCCCTTGTAGGAGACCTCGAGAGTCTCCCGGTTGTAGCGTTTACCCCTGCAGAGGTCGCAGGTGATGTAGACATCCGGCAGGAAGTGCATCTCGATCTTCACCAGCCCGTCCCCCTGGCAGGCCTCGCAGCGGCCGCCCTTGACATTGAAGCTGAAGCGGCCGGGCTTGTAGCCTCGCATTTTAGACTCGGGCAGCTCGGAGAACAGCATCCGGATCGGGCCGAATACCCCGGTGTAAGTGGCCGGATTGGAGCGCGGGGTCCTGCCGATCGGGCTCTGGTCTACATCGATCACCTTGTCTATGTGCTCCAATCCCCGGATCTCCCGCACCGCTCCCGCGTTCTTGCGGGAACCGTAGAGGAGCCTGGCCAGGTGGCGGTGAAGGATGTCTTCGAGCAGGGAGCTCTTGCCCGAGCCCGAGACCCCGGCCACGCAGATGAACTTGCCCAGGGGAAAATCCACGTCGATGTTCTTCAGGTTGTTCTCGGTCGCGCCCACCACGGTCAGCAGCTTGCCGTTGCCGGGACGGCGTTTTTCCGGCAGCGGGATCTGCCTGGTCCCCCGGAGGTAGGCCCCGGTCAGTGAATTTTTTTCATTGAGGATGTTTTCCAGCGATCCCTGGGCCACGATCAAGCCGCCCTGCTTGCCTGCGCCCGGCCCGAGGTCGATAAGGTGGTCCGCGCTGCGGATGGTCCCCTCGTCGTGCTCGACCACTATCACCGTGTTGCCCTGGTCGCGAAGCCGGAACAGGGTCTCTATCAGCCGCTTGTTGTCGCGGGGGTGCAGCCCGATCGAGGGCTCATCCAGGATGTAGAGCACGCCTACCAGGTGGGAGCCGATCTGGGTGGCCAGCCTGATGCGCTGGGCCTCGCCGCCGGAGAGCGACTCGGCCGAGCGCTCGAGGTTGAGGTAGTCCAGTCCTACGTCGGTCATGAAACCCAGGCGCTCGCGGATTTCCTTGACAACCTGGCGGGCGATTGTCCACTGACGCTGGCTGAGCTCGAGGCTGCTGAAAAATTGATAGAGACGCCCGACAGGCATCCCGACCAGCTCGCCGATAGTGGTGCCGGCCATCCTTACCGCCAGGGGCTGGGGCTTGAGACGCTTTCCCTTGCAGAACGGGCAGGGCAGGATCCTCATGAATTCTTCGATCTGCGCCTTGACCGCCTGGCTGGTCGTTTCGTGGTAGCGCCGGTTGAGGCTCTGGATCACCCCTTCGAACTTGCTGCGGTATTCGCCCTTGAACTTGGAGGAGTTGTACTTGAAGGAGATCTCGTCCAGGCCGGAGCCATAGAGGACCACCCTCTTGACCCGTTCCGAAAGCTCCCCCCAGGGAGCGTTGGGGTCGAAGCCGTAGGTTTCGCTCAGGCCGGGTAAAAAGACGTTGCGGACAATGCCGGCCGGCTCGCCCCAGGGCTTGATAACTCCTTCCAGGATGGAGACCCGGGGGTCGCCCACCACCAGCTCGGGGTCCACCTCCATCCGGGTGCCCAGCCCGCCGCAGGCTTCGCAGGCCCCGTACGGGCTGTTGAAGCTGAACATGCGAGGGCTGAGCTCCTCGTAGCTGATCGAACAGTCGTGGCAGGCCAGCTCCTCGCTGAACAACTGTTCTTCCCCGGCCGCGACCACCTGCACCAGGCCGCCGGCGAGACCTACGGCGGTTTCCACCGAGTCCGCCAGCCGCCTCCGCGAAGACTCGTCCACCCGCAGCCTGTCCACTACCACCTCGATACGGTGCTTGCGGTTTTTATCCAGTTTCGGGGGATCCTCGATGCGGTAGAGTTTCCCGTCGACACGCACCCTGACGAAACCTTTTTTCTGCGCCTGCTCGAAGAGCTCGCGGTACTCGCCCTTGCGGTCGCGGACCATGGGCGCCAGCAGGGTGAGCTGGCCCTCGGCGGCAGTCTGCATCAGGCTGTCGACTATCTGGCTGACACTCTGTCGGGTGATGAGCTTTCCGCAGTTGTGGCAGTGCTGCTCCCCGATCCTGGCG
>JAFGTO010000030.1 GCA_016934095.1 Candidatus Glassiibacteriota bacterium | reverse complement strand
GTGCGATGATAAGAGACCGCGAAGCGGTGGGCCTCATCGCGCAGGTGCTGGAGCATTTTAAGCGCCTCGCTGCGCCGGGAAAGAACGTATGGCTCGGGGTGGCCCGGCAGAAAGATTTCCTCTTCCCTCTTGGCCAATGAGACTATCGGCGGCGGCTCGACCCCGGAATTGCGGACAGCTTCGCAGGCGGCGCTCAACTGCCCCTTGCCGCCGTCCACCACCACCAGCTGCGGGACTTCCAGCTCCCCCCCGGCCAGCCTGCCGAAGTACCGGCCTACCGCCTCGGCCAGCATGGCGAAATCATCCTGCCCGGCCGGGCGGCGGATACGGAAACGGCGGTAAGCGGACTTGGCCGGCTGCCCGTTGCGGAAAGCGCTCATCGCCGCCACCGCGTAGTCTCCCTGCAGGGTGGAGACATCGAAACAGACCATCAGCCTCGGCAGGGAAGGCAGTCCGAGGGTTTTCTGCAGCCCTACCAGGGCTTCCGGCACTCTCTGGCGAGCCTTGGCCCTGCGCAGGATAAGCTCCTCCAGCAGCAGGTGGCTGTTCTTCCCGGCCAGGGAGACCAGTCCGGCTTTCGGCCCGCGGACCGGGACGTTGATCCTGACCCGGATGCCCGCGCGCTCGCTCAGGATCGACTCGACCAGCTTTTTGTCTTCGACCTCGTGGTTCAGCAGCACGCTGCCGGGGTACTCCCGGTGGCCCAGGTAGTTCTGCCTCAGGAAGGCGGACAGCACCTCCGCCGGGGGCTCACCCAAGGCATTGTGAAGGTAGTGGTGTTCCTGTCCCAGCAGCTTCCCGTCCCTGACCTTGAGGATCACCCCGCAGGCCGAGCGGCCGTCGACCGAAACTGCCAGCACGTCGTAATCCTCACCGCCGACCGAGTGTATTTTCTGGCGCTGGCTGATCTTGCGCACCGCCTCGAGCTGGTTCCTGAACCGGGCGGCCTGCTCGAACTGCAGCTCGGCGCTGGCCTGCTCCATCTGCCGGCGGAGACGTCCGGCGATAAACTCGGTCTTGCCTTCCAGAAACATCAGCACCTCATCGATCATCGCCCGGTAATCCTCCCGGGAGATATGCCCGTGGCAGGGCCCGGAGCATCTCCCCAGGTGGAAGTTCAGGCATTCCCGCACGCCCTTTCTCTCCGGCAGGCGGTGGCTGCATCCGCGAATGGGAAACACCTTGCGCAGCGACTCCAGGGTGGTGCGCAGCGCCCCGGCATTGGTAAAAGGCCCGAAATACCGCGATCCATCGCTCAGGTACCGCCGGGTGACAAAGATCCTGGGAAAAGGCTCCCCGGTGGTAACCTTGAGGTAGGGGTAGCGCTTGTCGTCCTTGAGGTTGACATTGTAGCGCGGGTGGTGCTCCTTGATCAGGTTGCTCTCCAGCAGCAGTGCCTCGACCTCGTTGTCGGTGGCTATGTAGTCGAAGTCCTCGACCCGTCCCACCATGGCGGAGACTTTCGGGTTGGACTGCTTTCCCCGGAAATAGCTGCGCACCCGGCCGGCAAGGCTCTTGGCCTTGCCGATGTATATAATGCGGGCCTCGCGGTCGCGCATCAGGTATACTCCGCAGCCTCCCGGCAGGCGGGCAAGTTTTTCGTCGAGGCTTTTTTTAGCTGCCGGCGACATCTGTCCATCCTCCCTGTTTTCCAGGGGCAGCCCTTCTCTTCAGCAAGGAGGGCCGCCCTTGACCTCAGCACAGAAAACACACCTTGCAGACAATATGAAAAATTTCCCTTGACTGCACAATAGCATTTTCACTGTTCAGGGGCAGCTGCCGCCGGAGGTGAAAAACCCTGCGGAGCCCGGGCGGGTCTTGCGCGGCCGCCCGTGTATCTCATTAATTATCCTGTACCTGAAGAAAGAACTATTTCGGGGCTTCAGTGCGGGTGAGCCTGGCCAGGCGCTGGTTGACTTTCCTGGCCAGCTCCGGGGTCGCTCCCTTGCTGCGGATATATGCCCTGTAATAGTCCACGGCCCGGTCGTACCGGCCGTCTTCTTCACAGAGCAAGGCCATATTATAGTTTGAAGGGGCATGGCCGGGGTCGACATTCAAGGCGGTGGCGAAAGCTTCCTCGGCCTTGCGGAAGTCGCCCATCTTCTTGTAAACCAGGCCCAGGTTGTTGTAACTTTCCAGGTTGGCCGGCTCCAACTCGACCGCCCGTTTGAAATGTTCCAGCGCCCGCTCCAACTGGCCGCTGTTGTAATAAGCCAGGGCGATATTGTTATGAGCCTTGCCGTAGGCAGGATCTATCATCAGGGCTTTCTGCAGAACGGCTACCGCCTTGTCGTATTCGCCCACCTGGTTGTAAAGAACCCCCATGTTACTGTAGACTTCCGCATTATAGGGAGAAAGCTCCAGGACCTGTCCGTACTCTTTCAGGGCCGACTGGATATCACCCTGCCGCTGGAAAAAAACCGCCATGTTGAAATGGTAGATATCCTCGCGCAGGGGCTTGCCGGTATCCCGGTTTTTCTGCACGATTTCCGGCGGAGTTTGCAGGCGGGCCGTCGTTTCCCGCCCACTTTCGCTGAGGTCGGGGAGTGGCGGCCCGGGTGATTCAACCTCTGCATCCAGGGATGCCGGCAGCCTGAAGTCCTGCTCCTGCAGGGACTCTCCGGAGGGCTCCTCCCGGAACCGCCGTGCCGACGTCTGTTCCCCGGCAATGGCAGCGGTTTGTG
>JAFGTO010000029.1 GCA_016934095.1 Candidatus Glassiibacteriota bacterium | reverse complement strand
CGGAATCTCTCCGCGCCCATGCTCAACCCGGTCGAGGTAACCGGGTTCCTCGGAGAGAGCGCCCACTTCCTGGAATGCCTGGAAAAAGGTGTCGAGCCCCACCCCTCACCGGCGGACTGCCTTCAGTCGCTCGAGATTGCGGAGGCGATCCAGGAGGGGCGTGGCCGGAAGTTCGACTGAGGGGACGGCAGGCAGAGCGGAAAGCGGGGGGCGGGCTGGCAGCCTTTTTGCAGGCACGGCACCGGCGGAACTGAGCGAGTGTGCGGAGGAAAGCAAAAAGGATGCCAGCCCGCCCCCCTCGGCGCAAGCCGCAACCGGCTAAGATTGCCCGGAGTCGGCTGCATCCTGCTGCGAACCGAAAAACGCCTGCCGGATGTCGGAGGAACCGCAGCCGCTGCTGGAACACTTGATCGGCCGCATGGTCAGCATGTCCACCAGGTCTCCGGTCAGCAGACGGCCGCAGGCGGCGCACTGCCAGCCGTTGAGATGGCCGTTGCGCAGCACTTCCTTTACAAAGCGCACGAACACCTCCATGGTGAAAGCCTTGGGTAAAAATCCCACTGCCCCGAGGTTCTGAATCCGCTCGATGTTTTCAGCAGTGTTGTGCGCACTGACAATGGCCACCGGGATATCGCGGCTCTGCTTGAGTATCTGCAGGATTTCCTGAACGGTATGACCGTCCACCCGGGGCATCTCCAGGTCCAGCAGCACCAGCCGGATGCGGCTGGCATTGCGCGGGTTGGTGATATAGTTAAGAGCCCGGCTGGGCTGGGTAAAACCCATCGGGTTGAAGCCCGTGAGGTAATGCACCACGGCCAGGGACTCCATCTCGACATAAGCCGGGTCGTCATCCACCAGCACAATCATGTTGGCCTTGGACTGCTGCTTCCTGTCCTGGCTCTCCGGAGAATCGGCCGCTTCCGGCCTGGTTTTCCGGTGACGGTGGCGAGCGCCCCTGCGGCGGCGGGAAGAACGGCTGCGGCCGTCCTTCCCCTTCTCCCCGCCCAGCGGTTTTTCTTTTCTATCCTTTTCGTTGTCCATTATCGCCATTCCGAAGTTGCTTGAGGTTGCCCTGATATCAGCCCATCCGCTTACCGCCTGTCAGATAAACCCGCTTCAAACTTCCATCAGGAACGCCTTGTAAGGAGAAACCTTCCTCTCGATCAGGGAGAATATCTCCTCGGGCACCCGCTTCTCGGTCTGCAGCACGGCTATCGAGTGGCCCTGGCTGTCGGTGGTAAAGCGGATGTTGAGGATGTTCAAACCGGCATTGGAAAGGGCGAGGCTGATATCGTTGATCAGTCCTACCCGGTCCTGCTGGTAGGTAAAAAGCATCTGTCCGCCGGGAATCAGGTCCAGGTTGATAAAAGAATCGATGCGGTTGATCTTCAGTTCACCGTCCGGGCTGATCGTGCCCCGGATACTGGTTTCCAGGTATTCCTTTTTCTTGGCCAGGATGTCGATGGTCATCGACTCGCCGTAGCCCTTGTTGTCATCCGGGATGCGCTTGACCACGCTGATCCCGCTCTCCGCCGCCCGGACCTCGGCCTCGCGCGGCGAGATCACCTCCTGGTGGAAGATGTCCATCAGTCCTTTCAGCAGGTAGCCTGTCAGCAGGTCGATATGCTTGTTCAGCCTGCCGTAGCAGGTGATCCGCACCTCGTGCGGCTGGTAACCGCCGACATTGTAATAGGCGATCTCTCCGATCAGGCGGGTGAGCTCGAGAAAGCGCGGGTTCAAATCGGGCGGGATCTCCAGGTTGTTGACCGGGTGATGGACCATGCGCTTGAGCAGGAAATCCCTCATACCGACAGCAGATGCAGCCGCGGCCCTGCTGTTGGCCTCGAAAGTGTTGGCTCCCAGGTGCGGCGTGGCCACCAGCCGGTCGCCGAACCGGGCGATATCTTTTTCCCCTTCCTTGTCCCCCTCGTAAAATATATCCGCCCCGAAAGACACATCGTCCCGGGCCTGGAAAAAATCCAACATTGCCTGGCGGTCTATCACCTCGGCCCTGGCGGTATTGATCAGCATTGCGCCTTTCTTCATGCTTTTCAGCAGCTCCGCGCTCACCATCGAGCGGGTCTTGTCGTTGAGCGGCACGTGAAGGGTGATATAATCCGACTCGGCGAAAACCTCTTTCAGCGATTTAAGCTCAATCCCGAGCTCCGCCGCACGGGCTTCGGAGACCAGCGGGTCAAATCCCACCAGCGTCATCTCGAAACCCCGGGCCTTCCTGGCCACCAGCCCACCGATGTTGCCCAGGCCTACTATGCCCATGGTCTTGCCCATCAGCTCGGTGCCCATCAGGCCGCTTTTCTCCCAGCGGCCTTGTTTTACCGAATTGTCGGCGTAGACCAGCTTGCGCGAGGCCGCCAGCATGTAGCAGAATACCAGCTCGGCCACCGAGTTGCTGTTCTCTCCGGGAGTGTTCATTACCTGGATGTTACGCTCGGTGGCATGTTTCACGTCAATGGTATTGACACCGGAGCCGGCCCGCACTACTGCCAGCAGGTCTTTTGCGGAATCGAGAACCCTGGTGGTCACTTTGTCGCTGCGCACGATCAGGCCCTGGCAGCCGGCCACCGCCTCGGCCATGGCATCCTCATCCAACCCGGGCCGCACCTCGACCTCGATCCCGGCTTCCTCGAGGATATTCTTTGCCACTGGATCCAGCTTGGTTGCGATCAATACACGCGGCATGCTCCAACTCCTTAACTTGATTGTTTGTTTCAACATCGCCCGGCGATTAATCAAACTCCGGGCCACCTCCCGTCCGGCCCGACACCCGGAACCCGGGCAAACATTATTTAATCAGCACCATTTTGCGTACGGCACTGCTGGTACCGGCGTTCAGACGGTACAGATATACCCCGGAAGAGACCGGCCTGCCCCGGCTGTCCGTGCCGTCCCAGACAAAA
Organism: Candidatus Glassiibacteriota bacterium; assembly: GCA_016934095.1. GTDB lineage: Bacteria > Gemmatimonadota > Glassbacteria > GWA2-58-10 > GWA2-58-10 > JAFGTO01. The sequence goes on along the minus strand of JAFGTO010000029.1, from coordinate 12,694 downwards.
CTGTGGCTTACACCTTCGAGCGGGCCCGAGAAAATCTCGGCCACCCGGCGGCCGCGCAAATCATAAACCTCGAGCAAGACCTGCAGGGGCCCTGCCCCGGCCTCCAGATCGAAAGAGATGGTAGTCGAGGGATTGAACGGATTCGGCACGTTCTGGTACAGGGTGAACCGGCCGGCTCGCGGCAGCCTCTCCCCGGCTACGGAGCTGACCGCCACCGCTCCCAGGTTTATCTGTTCCGGGTCTCCGGTTTCGACCCTGAAACCTTCCAGCCCGGCAGGCAGCAGCCTGCCCCGGGCGCTGAACCAGAGACGGTAGCTTCCGGCCACCAGTGAGCGGAAAGAGAAGAACCCCCGGCTGTCCACGGCCGTGGAATCGTTTACATTACCCTCGACATGCGCCCACACCGGCAGGCTTGATTCCGCCGCAACCGAGAGGAAAACCTGGCCCACGACCGTATGGAAGTCTATTTTAAGCACCTGGGCCATGGTGCGCATCCTGACACCCACCGTGTCCTGCCAGGCGATGGCGAACCGGTCGTTGCCCAGGCCGCCCACCACCGGCAGGCAACCCATCTCCACTCCGGGAACCTTGAAAATCTCCCCTACCGGCGCAGCCTGTAAATTTAGCTTGCGCCCCCGTAAAAACGCCGGGCCCCCTTTTTCTTTCTCCACCCAGAGTACCAGGTAGTTTCCCAGGGTGTCGACCGAGACATACGGACTGGACTGTGCCGGCTTGCCAATGGACCCTTTGCCGCCGGTGTAGAGAGAGTCGCGGCCCGAACCGCGCACTGCCAGGCTGTCGCCTGCGCCGTCGTAATAGTAGCAGCAATAATACAGGCGCTGGTTCTCGCCGAAAAATTCCTGCCAGACCACCAGGAAATCATCCGCCAGCAGCGAGGCCGCCGCCACGGAATGTCCCACGCCGCCCAGGTAACCGTTCCTCTGTTCGCTGATCCGGAGCTCCGGGCCTTTCGCGCGGTCCGCCGGGTCGTAGAACCTTCCCCGGATGGAGGCGTTGATCCCGTCCGAGGCACCCTGGCGCCAGATAACCAGGTGGTAGCCCCCGGGGCTCACTGCGACAGAGGCGAGCTGCCCGCCTCCGGAAGAGGGCGACACGACTGTTTTCTTGGCATTTTCGGCCAGGCTCACGGTGCCGCTGTCAAAGCGCGCCAGGATGAGCTCGGGAGCCGAGGTCTCGGGCTTCCAGCGCTCCCAGACCAGGTAACAGCGGCCATCCGCCCCCAAGGCCGCCTCCAGGCCGCTCAGGTAATTGCTGGAGCTCTGTTCGAGCTCGACAATCCCGGCCAGCGGCTTCTCCTCCCGGTCGAACTGCAGGGACCTGAGGCGGTAACTTCCCGTGGCGCTCTTTTCCCGCCAGGCGACAAGATAGGCGCAGTCCCTTTTCACAGCCGCCACCGGCCGGCTCTGCACCTGGTAGCCCCCGGCCAGCGGTTCGCCCTCGTCGAGCGACCTGCCGTCCGGCTTGAACTTTATCTTCTCGATGCGAGTGCCCTCGCCGCCGGTACCTTTTTCCCAGAAGAGCGAGAACCCGCCGTCCGGGTGCCCGACAACAGCCGCGGAGCGGTCGACCACCTCGTCCTCGACCCCGGGCGCAATGAAAAGCGGGACCGAGCGGCCGCCGGCGGCTGTGTAGCTCTGCATCAGCAGGTCGGCCCCGGTATAGTCGGGTTTCTCCCAGACAACCGTGAAACCGCCGTCCTGCTCGACTGCCAATGCGGGATTCCGCAGGGAATCTCCAATGATGGCCGCGCTGTCGGCCAGGGTGGTGTCCGTCAGCAGTGCAGGCTGTATAAGCGGAACTTCGGACCCCTCTGTGCCGGATACATTTTGCAGGTTGAAGCCGTTGGCATACAACAACCTGGTGCCGTTACTCCCCAGCCTCTGCCAGAGCACCGCCACGGCCCCGTTTTCGCTGCCGGAAACGCCCGGCCTCTCCAGGCTGAGCGGCATGGCCTCCAAGGTATCCCTGATCGTCCAGTAATTTTCCTGGGCGGTGGAAACCGCCAGGCCCCTGGAAAGGTAGAGGCTGATCTCGGCCAGCACCAGAACCTTGCCCGAATCAGGGTCGGCATGGACCCAGCTTACCAGGAAACGGCTGGTGTATTTATCGTAGCCTGCCCCGGCAACGGCGATACCCGGTGCGGAAACAGTGTCCGGAGCGGTTCCGTAGGGCCAGGGCAGCAGATACTCCTCCAGGGCGAAACCATCGACTGCGAATATGCGTGCCCGGATGCCAGTGCTGTCTGGCTTCAGGTCGCTCCAGGCGACCACGAAATTCCCCTTACGGTCGGCGGCGACCGCCGGAGCGCACTGCCGCCCCTCGCGGCCGAGAGTTACAGGCACGCTCCCGATCCAGGCGAACCTGGCAGAATCCCGGTTGGCAACGCCCACTGAATCGTTGTGGGCGATCCAGGTGCCAAATATGTCTACATCCTGGTTTTCCACCTCCCAGACCAGGATGGCATTGCCCGCGGAATCCACCGCCACGGCCGGTGAACTCCCGAAAATAGTATTGATCTCGGGACGCGGCAGGGGCAGGCCGAGGACCGGCTGCCCGGTCATGCGGAAGCGCTGCAGGTAAATTTGCTGCAGGCCGCCGCTTTGCTCGTGCCAGGCCACCACCGCGGTGCCGTCGAAATCCACCGATGCCGCGGGTGCTCCCATGAAAGCTCCCGTGTTCGGGCTCGCAGCGCCCACCGGGCCGAGCCTGCCGCCCGAGCGGTCGAAGCCCTGGGCCATGATCCGCTGCCCGCTGTTCGAGCTGTCCCTCCAGAAGACCAGCATCCGGTCGGAGCGGTCGATAACCACGACCGGCGAAGACTGCGCTCCCGCCGGGTCCAGAATAACCGGGACGGCAAAAGGATCGGTGTCCGGAGCCTCCGCACAAACCGCCGCCGGCAAGCAGACCGCGGCAAGCATCAGCACGAGGCAGATATGTTTTCCTGGATAATTCATCTCGCTCATTCCAGCTTCCGGGGCTAAGATGCGAAGCAGGCTAAGGCAGCCGCACCACCCTGAACCCCACGTTGTATTCCCGGTTTCTGGGGTCCAGTGCACCGCGGTTGGCGCAACGGGCCTCTTTGAGGCTCTCCAGCCAACTGCCGCCCCGGACCACCCTGTACAGCCAGTCGGCGGAACCGGACGGCCCCTTGGGGTCATCAGTCTCAGTAGTGTACCTGTAATACTCGGGATCGTACCAGTCCAGGCACCACTCCCAGACATTACCGGCCATGTTGAAAGTACCGAACCTGCTCACCCCGGCCGGGAAGCGGTCCACCGGAGCGGTGTACTGGTACCCGTCGATGACACCCTGGATATTGACCCGGTAGACCGGCTCCTCCTGGCCGCCATCCAAGGTATCCGCCGCAACCTGGGGCTCCTCTGTAAGCCAGGGGTATTTCCGGCCTTCTTCGGCGCCCACCGCCACGTATTCCCACTGCGCCTCGGTGGGCAGGGTGTACCGCTGCGAGGTGCGCAGGCTCAGCCAGCGGCAAAAAGCCATGGCATCCTCCCAGCTCACTCCGACCACCGGGTGGTTGGGTTTTTCCAGGGCATCCTGGGGCCAGGTGCCGAAAACCGTGGAATAGTCCGGCCGGTTTGCGCTGTCGCCCTGCTCGACCCAGAATTCATAATACTGCTGGTTGGTTACCTCGAAGCGCCCGATGAAAAAGTCGCTCAGCACAACCTGGTGAGAGTAAAGCTCGTCCGGGTTTTCATAGTGGACATCGGCGGTGTCCTCCGCAGTCCCGGAACCCATGCTAAAAGGACCTCCCTGAATGAAAACCATCTCGAGGTCCAGGTAATAATTCTGTCCCAGGCCCTCCAGGCGAAGTGAATCCTCAGCCACCACCTCCATGGTGGTGTCGGCGCTCAGCAGGTCGCTGGAAACCTGGAAATGCAGGTGCGCCACCGCCTGCGAATCCGGCAGCTCGGGTTGGAAAGTGACCTTGAGAGTTGTCGTTTTTTTCGACTTGGTGAAAGTGAAAGCGGCAGGTGAGACCTTAAACACCGAGTCGTCGCACGAGACGGCAAGCTCGAGGGTAAAGGTGTCGAGGTAGGCCACAGGGATTTCCACCACGCTCTGGCGGCCGATAAAGGTTGGCTCGAAAGCGATCACCTGCTTGAGCACGCCGATCGAATCCTGGTAAAAAACCACCCAGGAATCGCCGGTATATTCCTCGACAGGCTCGATGGGCAGCTCGCTGTCGCAGGCAGCGGCTGACAGCAATAAAAAAAACGCCAGCCGTAAAAACCGCAACGGCCGGAGGGGTGGCTTGGCTGAATTTCGCAAATCAAAAGGTTTCATTGCTTCGGGTTGGTGTGGCGATCCGGGACCGGGCCGGCCGTGTAATAATCATCCGGACACCGGGTACTCTTTTCCCGGCCGTGCCGGTGTGCCTGAGCGGTGCTCTAATCCGGCGAATCAGCTTGACTCAAAAAAATAAACCTCTCCGGCTCGTTTAGTCAAGCAAAGATTTTCTCCGCCGTGCCGGAGACCGTGCGTCAGAGTCTTCAGGCCCGCAGGGAAATTTTATAATATACGGCATTTCGGCTATGAACGCCCGGGGTGCCCACTCATCCCGCAGCCGCGAACCCGGATTGTCGGAGAAGAAACTGTCTTTGCCGGGACACGATTAACGCAGGGGTTATTTCCGGGGGATAAAAAGGCTCCTTGCCCGCACAACCGGATAATCCGGCAATGAACGGTCTGGAGACGGTTCGAACAGGGGGGTGGAAAACAAGCCCGGGGCGTCGCCCCGCCGGTACCGTTTTCCAGCTCAGCTATGGTCCATCAAATATTCGATGGTCATCAGGTTGGCCAGACACTCCATGACTTCTTCAGGAGTGTGGCTGCACGGCCGACGACACTCCTTGCATTTGAGCTTCAACTCTTCAGCTCGTTGGAGAAGATCATTCTGGATGAGAGTCAGGTATTCGTTTTCCACCAACAAAGTCCACCGTGAAAAGGTTATTTATGAAGAAATGTTTGTTTGAATTTAATAAGCAAAAGAAACATCTTCTCCGGCTTTCCGCAATCTAAAGCTGAGACGTGTTTATTTTCGGCCGGACAGCCGGCCAAACCCGGCCCGGTGGGACCCGAAAAAATCATCTCGCTTTAACAAATATATAACACCTTGCCTCATAAAGCAATAGCCGGATAAAAAAGTTTTCCGGGACGCAGATTACCTGGCTACGGGCCATAAAAAACGGTGCGATCACACTCCCGGGAACTGTTGCTGACCTGAGCGGCAGACCCGGAAAAATCCTGTCGCCCGCCCGGGCCGCCGGCCCCTCTCCCGTTCCCTGGGCCCGGAAGCAGGGCTTATCTCCCGGGACCCGCTCAGCGGAAATTATCCAGCAGGGGCCGGACATCCCTCGGCCTGGAGGGTCTGCGGTTCAGCGGCTGCTGCTCGAGCACTTTCAGCCTGTCGGTCATGGTCGGCCGCTCCGACCGCAAAATGATCCCGATGGGGAATTTATCTCCCCACTCCAGGGCTTTTTTCCAGGCCACCTCCCTGTCGGCGGGGTCGTAATCCTTGTCATCGGCCAGGTCGTAGGAGCGCTCCCGGTACCACTTGAGGGTGTTGACCTTGTTATAAGTCACGCAGGGTTGGAGCACTTCGAGGAAAGAGAACCCTTTGTGTTCGATAGCCAGCTTCATCATCTCCACCATGTGGGTCATCACGCCGGTGTGGGTGCGGGCCACGAAAGTGGCGTTAAGCGAAATGGCTACCGCGGCCGGGTTGAACCTCTCGTAGCTGACTCCCTCCGGGGTGGTCCCGGTCACGAAGCCCGGGTCGCTGGTCGGGGAAGCCTGGCCCTTGGTCAGTCCGTAGACCTGGTTGTTGTGGGCTATATAAGCGATGTCCGGGTTGCGCCGTATTGCATGGAGGAAGTGGTTTCCTCCCTCGGCGAACCCGTCGCCGTCGCCGCCGAACACCAGGGTCTTGATCGTATGGTCGGCGAAGCTGGAGCCGGTGGCCATGGGAAGAGCCCTCCCGTGAAGGCCGTTGAGCACGTTGCCCCTGGTGTAAAGCGGCAGCTTGGCGGCCTGGCCGATACCCGAGTACATCACCACCTGGTGAGGGGCGATACCCAGGCCGGCCAGGGCCTGCCTGATCCCGTTGAGGATGGCGAAATTGCCGCAGCCCGGGCACCAGGTGGTATCGTTTCCTTTGTAGTCATCTATGGTAACCATCTGTTCTCCTCAGGCGAAATGCTTCAGGATGTTGTCAACACTGAACGGCCGGCCATCGTACTTGAGTATGGTCTGGGTGGCATGGACCCCGCTTTCGGCGCGCATCAGGCGGGCCATCTGGCCCAGCGAGTTGTTCTCCGCCACCACTATTCTCTCGTGGCCGCCGAGGTGCTTCTGCAGCTCTGCGGCAGGGAAAGGCCAGAGCCGGGTAAGCTGCAGGTGAGATATTTTTTTCCCTGCGTCCCGCAGCCGGGCCGTGGCCTCAGCCAGCGCTCCATAGGTCGAGCCCCAGCCGACCAGTGCTGTCCGTGCGTCTTTCTGGACATCCGCCGCCAGGCCCGGATAAGCGCTCACTTTTTCAAGTTTTCTCCACCGCTTGTCCACCATGGCGACTCTCAGCTCCGGCTCCTCGGTGATGTGGCCGGTCTCATCGTGCTCATCCCCGGTGCTGCAGACCAGCGCGGTCCCCTGCCCGGGCCAGGCCCTGGGAGAAATACCGTCCGGGGTCAGTCTGTAGCGCTTGTACCCGGCGCCCGAGTCGAGATCCTCCTTCGAGGCCAGCACCCCCCTGTCCACTTTGACTTTGCCGGTCGGCAGGTCGTCCACCGTCCAGTACGAACTGGCCAGGTGGTGGTCGCTGAGGATAATCACCGGGGCCTGGATCAGGTCGGCCAGGTTGAAAGCGTCCACGGTCAATTGAAAGGCATTCTCGGGCGTGGCGGGAGCCAGCACCACCCTGGGGAACTCATCCTGGGAGGCGAACACCGTAAAGAGCAAGTCCGCCTGCTCGGTGCGGGTGGGCATACCGGTGGCCGGCCCGGGCCTCTGGGCGTTGAGTACCACCAGCGGGGTTTCCGTGCAGCCGGCCAGCCCGAGCCCCTCGGACATCAGGCAGAACCCGCCGCCGCTGGTCCCGACCATGCTGCGCACCCCCATGAAAGAGGAGCCGACAGCCATGTTGATCGCCGAGATCTCGTCCTCGGCCTGTTCCACCACTATCCCGTATTCGTTCTGGTACTTCGAGAGAAATTCCATCACCCCGGTGGCCGGGGTCATGGGGTATGCGCTGTAAAAACGCACGTCCGCGGCGATTGCGCCCAAAGCCACCGCCTCGGTGCCGGAGATAAAAAGGCGGCCGTCTCCTCCCGGCGCCTCGAGCGCGAACTCTTTTTTCCGCCTCCCGGCGCCCAGGCTGTAGCCTTCCCTGGCCGCGGCCACATTCTTTTCGACTACCTCGGCCCCGCGGTGTCCGAAAATCGAACCCAGCACCTGATCGACCACTTTCAAGTCCAGGCCTAACATGGACCAGACAGCCCCGAGCGCCACAGTGTTGGCCATGGCCGCCGTAGAGGCTTTCTCGCGGCTGATGGCGGATAGCCTCAGGCCCAGGAAGCGGTCTCCCGGGTACTCTTCCTTGATGCTGTCGCTGTCGTAGATCACTACCGCATGCGCTGCAAGCTGGTTCTCGTGCAGCTTGATTGCCTCCCCGGTAAGGGCCACCAGGATATCAACCCTCTCGACATGGGCATCCAGGCGACGTGCCGCAGTGCGTACCTGGAAAAACGAATGCCCGCCCCTGATCCTCGATTCGTAATCCTGGAAAGCGAAAACCCGCAGGCCGCTCCGGGAAAGTGAGCGGGAAAGCACCTGGCCCATTGACTGCAGACCCTGTCCGGCCTCACCTCCCAACATGATCGTCAGTTCTTCGGCCACCTTTATTCCTTTCCTTTGTCTGGTAAACGCATGCCCGGCAGCATGGCTCGCCAGGGCACCCGCGACAGAGATAAAAGGCGGCAAAAAGGAAAAAGCCGCATCCAGTTTGCCGCCGTCTATAATACTATTGTAAGGGCCGGGCTGTTAAAAATCAAGTGGCCGTGGAGAAAAACCAGAAACTCTTTGTCATTTTTTATCTTATGACGTTTTGAAAAATACTTTCAATATCGTTCCGGCCGGGAGAAAACGGACACCGCCTCTTGGTCGACCGGTCTCCGTGATACCGGCCTTTGCAAAACCCGGCAACTGGGTTAATATTATGGTTGGTTTATTACCATCGAACCTGATATACTTCACGCAGACACTGAAAGAACCCTTTCATTCCAACTCAACCCGGGAGTATCGGATGAGCAAGCTTTCGAGAAGAGGTTTCCTGGCCGGTGCGGCTGCCGGCCTGGGAGCCCTGGAGATCGCCGCAACCCCCTTCACCGCAGCCGCACCGGAACAGCAGCCCCAGTCGGGCGGCGGGCCGCGGCTGGGTCTGGTGACCTACCTGCTGGCCAGTGAATGGGACGTGCCGACCATCATCGCCAACTGCACCGAGGCCGGGTTCGAGGCGGTGGAGCTGCGCACCACCCACGCCCACGGGGTGGAGGTAACCCTCAGCCCGGCCGAGCGGGCCACGGTACGCAGGACGTTCGAGGACTCACCGGTCCGGCTGGCCAGCCTGGGCTCGGCGTTCGAGTACCACAGCCCCGACCCGCAGGAGCTGCGGAAAAACATCGAGGGCACCAGGCAGTACCTCAAACTGGCGGCTGACCTGGGCTGCGATGGGATAAAGGTACGTCCCAACCGCCTCTGCGAAGACCAGGGAATCAAGCCTGAAGTCACTATCGCCCAGATCGCACGCTCGCTGGATGAGGTCGGCGCGGCCGGCGCCGAGCTGGGAGTTGAGATCAGGGTCGAGGTGCACGGCAGGGACACCAGCCGCATCCCGGTGTACCACCGGATCATGGAGTCCTGCACGAGCCCCAATGTCTTTGTCTGCTGGAACTGCAACCAGCTCGACCTGGAGGACGGCGGCCTGGAGAAAAACTTCTCCCTGCTGGCCGACAAGATCCATTTCGTGCACATGCGCGACCTGTTCCTGGAGGAATACCCCTGGCGCCGGTTCCTCACCCTGCTCAACGGTATCGGCTACACAGGCTACTGCTGCGCGGAAATCCCGGCCAGTACCGACCCGCTGCGGGTGATGAGATACTACCGTGCCCTGTTCCTGGCCTTCCAGGACCGGATTTGAATTGAGCGCCCGAGCGCACTCCCCGCGGCAAGCCGCGGGGAGTCTTAAATTATTGAAACTTATCGGGCTGGCTGAAGGTAAACAGAACAGGCGGCCCCAGGTAAATCAAGCCTGAATAAATTTATGGGTGTTGACTTTCCTGCCCGGGAAGCTCCATATTTCTTTATGCCGCTCCGGACATGAGACACGGCGGCCGGCGACAGTTAAATATAATAGCCGTATTTTGATCCAAAACTCAAAGCCTAGGAGCCAAAGTATGAGACTGATTCTGATTATCTTATTGTTCGCCCTGCAGGCGGCGGTCCCGGCCCGGGCTGACAGCAACGACACCGTGCCGATCCGCCAGTTCGCAGCGGTGGGCGATGCCACGGCTATCGCCGGCCTGAAAAAGGTCAAAAACGTCATCATGGTGATCGGCGACGGTATGGGTGTGGAGGCGGTTACCGCGGCAAGGATCGCGGCTTTCGGCCGCGGGACCGGGCTGGCCCTGGACCGGCTGCCGGTAATGGGTCATGCGGTCACCTACTCGCTCTCGGATGACCTGATCACCGACTCCGCCGCCAGCGGCACCGCCCTGGCCACAGGGGTCAAGACCACCAACGGCCGTATCGGCGAGGACACCGGGGCCGGGAAGCTGAAAACCATCCTCGAGCTGGCCCACCAGCTGGGAAAGAGCACCGGCCTGGTGGTAGCCTGCGATATCACCCACGCCACCCCGGCCTCGTTCGCCAGCCACGTGAAAAGCCGCAACAACGCCTGGGAGATCGCCCGCCAGCTCAGCCAGGCCCCGGTGGATGTGATGCTCGGCGGCGGCTACGCTTATTTCCTGCCCGGCAGCCACCCGGAGAGCCTCCGCGATGACGAGCTGGACCTGCTGGGACAGATGCGCCGCAGCGGCAGGACCGTGATTACCGACCCGGCCGAGTTCAAGTCCCTGGACCTGGCAAAAATAAAAGCTTTAGTCGGGCTGTTCAGCCCGGGGCACCCGGAAAAGGCCGGCCTGAGACAGCCGGGCCTGACCGAGCTGACCGGGGCGGCGCTCGAGCTGCTCTCGCGCAACCCGAAAGGCTTTTTCCTGATGGTGGAGGGCAGCCAGATCGACTGGGCCGGCCACGACAACGACCTGGAGTATTCGGTGGGAGAGACTCTGGATTTCGACCGCACGGTCGAGGCGGTGCGCCGCTTTGCCGAGCGTGACGGCGGCACCCTGATGATAGTCACCGCCGACCACGAGACCGGCGGCCTGTCGATCAACAAGGCCAGCGAAAAACAAAGGACCCTCACCGCCGGCTGGACCACCGGCAGCCACACTGCTAACATGGTGCCGGTCTACGCCTACGGGCCCAACGCGGAGGCTTTCTACGGAATTCACCAGAACCACCACCTCCCACAGTTGGCAGTCCAGGGCTGGGGAGTGAAAAACTTCTCCCGCTTCGCCTACGAGAAATGAGCGGGTTAATTCCCGGCAGAGGCTTACCGGGGGGCGGGCGACCCTAACTATTAATGTCCGATGGCTGATTGCAGCCGGCGCGCTCACTGCGTATCTGCCGTATTTTCTTGCGCACCGCCTCCTTGAAAAACTCCCTGCCCTGTTCCTCGGGCAGGGAGAGCTCTTCAAGGTAAACATCCAGCGTATAGGCGAGCATCGACAAGCCGGGCGGAAGCTCCTCCTGGAACTTGCCGGGCTTCCCGGAGACCAGCTCCAGCTTCTCGGCTTCACTCAATCCCTCGAAAAAAGACCCGACCATTCTTTCGGCCAGGATCACCGCTGTCCTGGGATCGGTTACAGTCATGGATACATTCCCCCATCAGGCAGCTTGAAAAATTCCACCCGGCGGATCAGCCTGGGATGGTCCTCGTCCCCGGGGCGGTTCTGAGTGGCACGCACCGCCTCCTCGAAGCTTTCCACCCCGACCCACTGGAAGCCGAGAGATTTCTTGAAGCGCAAGATTTCGTAATAACCGGGATAGGCATCACCTCCCTGTGTCTCGACCCTGTTTTCAGGCCCTTTTTCCTGTTTTAACGGCTCCGGGCGGGAATAGGGTGAAAGGACACAAATCCCTTTTCTGCGGCAGATTTCAGCCTGGCTGCAAACCAGGCCTTCCAGCTCCACCTCGGCAATCTCCCCTTCGGTCTGTTTGGCAATTTGTTTGCAGCGCATACGGGTTTCCTTTCGACGGCAGGAAAAATTTATTTTTTCAGGTAGCCTGACAAGTGCCCCCTGAGCATTTTAAAAGCGTCCTCGACCGTGTCAGTGTACGAGAACATTCCCAGGTCTTCTTCGTGGATCACCCCGCATTCCAGCAGGAAACCGAAATCGACCACGCGCTTCCAGAAGCTGCTGCCGTAGAGAACGACCGCCATCTGCTTGATAATTTTCTCGCACTTGATCAGGTTGAGCACCTCGAACAGCTCGTCCAGGCTGCCGTAGCCTCCAGGGAAGACCACCAGGGCCTTGGCCCGGTAGATGAAATGGAACTTGCGGGTAAAGAAGTAATGGAAGTGGAAATTGAGCTCGGGTGAAATATAATCGTTGGGCTTCTGCTCGTGGGGCAAAGTGATATTGAGTCCCACCGATTTACCGCCTGCATCGCGCGCCCCGCGGTTGCCGGCTTCCATCATCGAGGGGCCGCCGCCGGTGCAGACCACGAACGGCTGAGGGTTGTCGTGAGTACCCACTTCCAGCGACCAGCGGGTGAGCCGGGCGGCGAGCTCCCTGGCCTGCTCGTAATACGCCGAGAACCCGACAACTTTTTCCGCCCTGGCTATGGCTTTCATGTCGCCGGACAAGACAGCCTGCTGCAGGTGCTCCTCGGCCACCGGGGTCTCGGGGATCTGTGCCGAGCCGAAAAAGACCACCGTGTTGTGCACCCGGAGCTGCTTCATGGTTATCTGTGCGTAAGTGGTCTCGGCCAGGATCCTCACCCAGCGCGCCTGGTGGCTGTTCATGAAACGGTCGTCCAGCACCGGCACGGGGTTCAGCTCCACGTTATCGCCCCGCTTCAGAGAAGCCCTCAGGTAAAAAGGATAAATGCTCTCGGCCACCGCCCGCACCGGTGCGGCCTCCGGAGAAAGCAGGAAGTCCTTGGGAACGAAAAACTTCTCTGTGTACGGCTGCGCTTGTTTGGGCATCAACCCCCTCTTTCTTTACCTGGAAACCATGACCGGCTTCTTACGCAACATCCAATCACCGAAACATGCGGGCGGATCGGCCGGAACCTGAACGGGCGGGCATTTCACTGCATCTTTTTGTTTAACAAGCAGTTAAACAAAGCAGCGAGACTTCTCAACTTTTAATTTAAACCCTGCCGCCGTGCTTGTCAAACACAGCGGGGGAAAGGGAAAAAACTTTTGCAAAAGTTTTTTCCCTTTCCCCCGGACCCCCTTTTCCTTTTTTAAAAACCTTTATCAGGTAAGATCAATTTTACGGCAGGCATATAGTGTTTCCACTCCAATTGCTCT